>NZ_JAKFWH010000060.1 GCF_021731985.1 Nitrosomonas sp. | reverse complement strand
TTTTAAGCCTAACTCTTTTCGAAAAAATACCTATCGATCAATTGGTTAAAAATACCGATGTGCAAATAACCATGTCGAACAATAATAACCAACTGAATCTATTCAATTAAATCTCCGGACACTTCTGAGATAAAATGAATAGATAAGACCAGTTTGAAATCATTGCAGGAGACTGGCAAGTTAGAATTCACCGTTTTGCAAGTATCAAGCTGAGAGAATACGAAGGAGTGAGTGATGTCAGCGACAAATTTTAAAACTGAAAACAGTACCTACCGGAAACTGATCGGTAATGGCCTGACCTATCGCATTCCACGTTTTCAGCGTGATTACAGTTGGACGGAAGATGAATGGGAAGATCTGTGGATGGATATTCTCGGCACCATCCAGAAAGGCGGAGAGCCAGCTCATTATATGGGCTATTTGGTTCTGCAATCTCAGGATGACAAGAATTTTGATGTCATTGACGGTCAGCAGCGCTTGACAACGCTGACTCTGATTGTTCTGACTGCGCTCAAGAATCTTAAGCGGCTGATTGAAGAAAAGAACAATCCAGAGAATAACCAGCAGCGTATCGAGCAAATACGCCAAACCTATATCGGCTATCTGGATCCGGTTACGCTGGTGTCGCGCAGCAAATTGACGCTGAATCGCAACAATGATCATTATTTTCAGACTTATTTGGTGCCGCTGGGTCACTTGCCGCAACGCGGTTTTCGCGCTTCCGAGCACAGTTTGCGTAAAGCGTTTGAGTGGTTTGATAAACGAGTGCGTGAGTACACTAAGAAAGCGGGCGGTGACGAAGGTGTCGCGCTGGCTAGTTTGGTTGAGACGATGAGTGACCGGCTTTTCTTCACGCTTTAGCGCGAAGACTGGAATTCCATTACACCCCCACAAGCACGGTAGTTGGTTAAACATTGCCGAAATCGAGCTGGCTGTGCTGTTCAATATGTGCCTGACACAACGCATTCCAGACAAAGATCATCTGCGCCGTGAAGTAGAGGCAAATGTCAATGCCTGCAATGCCAAAGCTGCTCCCGTCAATTGGCGCTTCACTTCTCAGGATGCTCGTCGCAAACTGGCACGCTTGTATCCTCGTTTTTCGAACTGACTGACTACTAGAGGGGATGAGTGTAACGCAGGCTTCTGTGGACTGGCAACACCATAAAAGTCACAACTCTTGTTTGATTGGTGCTGAAGGTAAAGCCGATTCGAACAAATTTTGAAGCTATTGTTTAAAAAATTTCCCTTTGAAGCACAGTATTTTCGGCTATCGGTAATGTATCCGGGTAATCTTTACTGTAGTGTAATCCCCGGCTTTCGTGACGCAGCATTGCGCTACGTACGATTAAATCGGCGCTGTCGACAAGATTGCGTAACTCTAGCAGATCACTTGTGACGCGAAAATTTGTATAGTATTCATTGATTTCTTCTCGTAATAACTCAATGCGGCGCTGAGCCCGCTGTAGCCGTTTTGTAGTGCGGACAATGCCGACATAATTCCACATAAAACGACGTAATTCATCCCAATTGTGTGCAATGACGATTTCTTCATCGGCGTCTGTAACACGGCTTTCATCCCAATCAGGCAATTTTGGTAACTCATTTGCATCTTGATTGCGAATGTTGTTACCTGCAGCTTGGGCCAATACCAGGCATTCTAGCAGTGAGTTACTGGCTAAGCGGTTGGCACCATGTAATCCCGTATGCGCGGTTTCTCCGATGGCATAGAGATTATTTAAGTCAGTTTTGCCATGCTTGTCGGTAACAACACCGCCGCACGTGTAGTGTGCAGCGGGAACAACAGGAATCGGTTCTTTGGTAATATCGATTCCCAGTTCCAGACAGCGGGCGTAAATTGTTGGGAAATGTTCTTTTAGAAAGCTGGCTGGTTTATGGGATATATCCAGATAGACGCAATCCAATCCCCTTTTTTTCATTTCAAAATCAATGGCGCGAGCGACAATATCACGGGGTGCTAGTTCCGCGCGTTGATCGTGCCAGGGCATGAAGCGATCACCATTAGAGAGTTTCAATAACCCACCTTCGCCACGGACGGCTTCGCTGATTAAAAATGATTTTGCATGGGGATGATAAAGACAAGTCGGGTGAAATTGAATAAATTCCATATTGGCTATTCGACAACCTGCCCGCCAACCCATCGCAATTCCATCGCCAGTCGCTGTATCTGGATTTGTGGTATAGAGATAAACTTTGCTGGCCCCGCCTGTTGCGAGCACGGTGTTTTGTGCTGTAAATGTCAGTACTTGATCTTTTTTCTTGTCGAGAACGTAAGCGCCAAAGCATCGTTTGTGCTGCGTATCCGCATAATCAGGTAGTTTGTCACTGGTGATTAGATCAATCGCGATATGATGTTCCAATACGGAAATATTCGGGTGCGTTCTTATTTTCTGGATTAATGCTTGTTGTACAGCTTTTCCCGTTGCATCACCGCTGTGAATAATTCGCCGCATGCTATGACCACCTTCTTTGGTAAGGTGATATCCCGTTTCATTTTTCTGATCGCTGGTGAAAATGACACCTTGGTCTATCAACCAGTGTATTGCGTTAGCCGCATTTTCAGCAACATAGCGAGTGATTTCTTCATCGCATAAACCCGCTCCGGCGATTAGCGTATCTTGAACATGCTTTGATGGGGAGTCATCATTTGATAGCGCCGCTGCAATACCGCCTTGTGCCCATGAACTGGCGCCTGAATCAGCAGTTTGCTTAGTTATGATACATATCTTTTTGTGCTGTGCTAAATGCAATGCGAGTGAGAATCCAGCCAATCCGCTGCCAATAATAAGCGTATCAAAATTGTTTTTAGACATTAAGCGGGGGTGATCTTTAAATAACTAGAGGTCTGAATAATAGCAGACTCACTGCGCTGCATGCCTGTATTCAAAGATTAGTTTTGTTTTGATATCAGGGAGTCAAATAGTGAACTAATTAACAGGGTTAATTGTCTTTGGAAAGTATGAGATGTAGTTACGTAGTTCCCGAGATTGATTTGGATAGGTATACTTGTTCTGTTGTGTCATTATGCTACATTCAATGGAACAAGAATAAAATTATAAATTCATTCAAATGCTCAGGGATTATGTGGTATGGGTGATCGGGAGATCGATCAACAGTTAGTAGAAAGAGTTCAAGGCGGAGATAAGCATGCATTTGATCTACTAGTCATTAAGTATCAGCGTAAGCTGGCTCGCTTGTTATCGCAATTTATACGCGATTCAGCTGAAGTTGAGGATGTTACGCAAGAAGCTTTTATTAAAGCATATAGGGCATTACCTTCATTTCGCGGAGATAGTGCTTTTTACACATGGTTATACCGGATTGGTATCAATACTGCTAAGAATTTTCTGGTATCTCAGGGACGTAAGCTTCCTGTTTTGCAAGGGTTTGATAATGAGGACGCTGAGGACTTTGAGGATAGCGGTTTATTAAAGGAAATGAATACACCGGAAAGTGAACTGATGAGCAAACAAATTGCTCAAACAGTTAATCAAACACTGGACTCATTGCCTGAAGAATTGCGTACTGCAATTACTTTAAGAGAGATTGATGGATTAAGTTATGAAGAAATTGCGAATATTATGGACTGTCCCATAGGGACAGTGCGTTCGCGTATATTTCGTGCACGAGAAGCGATATCTGAACAGCTGCGTCCTTTATTAGGGACTAGTAAAGACAAGAGGTGGTAATGTGAAAAGTAAAATATCTGCATTAATGGATGGTGAACTTAATCAACGAGATGTTTCAAATATTATTGAAGCAATAAGAAAGGATGATGATTTACAGGGGGAATGGGAAGCTTATCATTTGATCGGTGATACATTGCGGCAATCATCCAAATTATCAATGAACATATCTTCTGGCGTTAGTCAGAGATTAAAAGCCGAACCAACCGTACTTTCTCCAAATATATCTAACTTAGAAAAAAAACTGAAGCGGAAAGTCTATGCATTTTCAGTGGCAGCTTCTGTGATAGCGATGGTCTCAGCTTGGTTAGTCATGCAAAATTTACATGAACCCCAGCAAATAATCATGGCTGAACAACCGAATTATAATCATAATTTGTCTATAGCGCCGATCCCAGTTTCATCATCATTATCATCACCAACAGCAATACATAATCATTCCCATCCCCCGATTGAAATTAATGATTATCTGTTTGTACATAGAGAATTCTCTCCAGGGGTCACGATGCGCGGGCAAGCTACTAATGTTAATAGTGTAACCGAATATCACGAAAGATATGGTAGATGATTAGTCGTAAAATAGTCGCGCTGTTTTTATTGTTAGCATTTGGTTTTCCAGCAACATTCGCGCAAGAGTTACCCCGTTCATCTGAAAGTGCACTTAATTGGTTGAAGAGAATGGCCGATGCGCCGCGCCGACACAATTATTCTGGGACATTTGTTTACTATGCTGATGGTCATATAGAAACGTCACGTATCGTTCACAAAGTCGATTCAATCAGTGAACGTGAGAGAATCGAGGTTTTAGATGGATCGCCGCGAATCGTTTTTCGTAATAACGATGAGATGAAATGTTACCTGCCGGAGAGTAGAAGAATATTCACGGAGAAGCGCTGGTTCCGTAAGTTTTTTCCTGATATTCTTCCCCGGCCTTTTGATAATGTTATTGATGAAAACTATTACGTTAAAGAAGACAAGCTTGAACGGGTAACGGATCATCAATGTCAAGTTCTGTCGCTGATACCAAGAGATTCTTTACGTCATGGCCATCAATTCTGGATTGATGTTGAAACGGGTTTGCTACTGAAAGCCGCAGTGGTAAATGGTAGCGAAATCATTGAACAATTCGCTTTTGCGCAACTGGAAATTGGCGGAGAGATTCATTCCGATTCATTGAAGCCGAATCAATCCATGGTTCAAGAAGAATGGAAGGTAACTGATTTAATTACTTCCTTTTTAAAAGCGGGTGAATTGAAGTGGCAAGTCATGAATCTGCCTGCTGGCTTCAAGAAGCTGGTTGAAATGAAACGTAATCTAGCTGAGAAACCTACACTGGTGGATCACATTGCTTTATCCGATGGACTTGCAACAGTTTCTGTTTTTATAGAGCCGATCACTCAAGATGCTCCGGCATCCCTGCCAGGATTTTTTACAAGCCATGGCGCGATTAACATATATGTTCGTATACTGGGCGATAATAAAATAACAACAGTTGGTGAAGTGCCGCTGGAAACTATAAAATTAATCGGGGATTCTGTCATCAAGAAAGATTGAGTTCTTGCCAATTAGAGCGCTAAGTAGATTAGTATTCCTGCCATGGATTAAAAAGTTTAATGAAATTGATCTGACACTGGCTTATTATTCAAAGACGTGTCACTATGCGCGCTTTGGCCTGAATTCAGTTAAATATCCTGTTTTTCTTCATACATTCCGCTGATTAGAGAATTGAATATACTCCCCGAATTGATCGGTAAATTACATGCATATAAACGTTAACTACTTGCACAGGTTTATTGTGAGGATGAAAATCATGCTTCAGCTTATATTAATCACATTACTTTTCTATTCATCAACAGCTTTGGCACAGGCCAATGAGTTGCCAGATTTTACTGGGTTGGTTGAAAAACATGGTGCAGCAGTGGTCAATATTAGTGCCGTCCAGAATTTAACTACACTGAATAATCAAGTTGTTCCAGAAATACCTGGTATTCCTGAGAATTCACCTTTTTATGATTTTTTTAAACGGCATATGCAGCCTTTTCCCGCACCGAGAAAATCTGAACCTAAATCTTTGGGATCAGGTTTTATTATTAGCTCGGATGGTTATATTTTGACCAATGCGCATGTTGTTGAAACCGCTGATGAGATTACTGTAAAGCTGAATGACAAGCGTGAATTTGTCGCAGAGATTATCGGCACCGATCGAAAAACAGATATTGCATTAATTAAGATAAATGCAACTGATTTACCCAAAGTCACACAAGGAAATCCAGAAAATCTTAAAGTTGGCGAATGGGTAGTTGCAATCGGTTCACCTTTCGGCTTCGAGCATAGCGTAACCGCTGGTATCGTGAGTGCCAAAGGACGTTCGCTGGCACAGGAAAATTATGTTCCATTTATACAAACGGATGTGGCGATCAATCCAGGAAATTCCGGTGGACCATTGTTTAACATGAGAGGTGAAGTGGTTGGTATCAATTCTCAAATCTACAGCCGGACGGGTGGATTTATGGGATTGTCATTTGCCATACCGATTAATGTTGCGACTGAAATTGCGGATCAATTAAAAGTCAGCGGTAAAGTAAGCCGTGGAAGAATTGGCGTAATGATTCAGGAAGTAACGAAAGAGTTAGCAGAGTCATTTGGTCTGTCTGATGGGAATGGCGCTTTAGTCGTTTCTGTGGAAAAAGGCGGTCCAGCAGATCGGGCAGGAATCAAAGCGCGCGATATCATATTGCAGTTTGATGAAAAAAGAATTACAACCTCCGCTGATTTGCCACGTACAGTCGGTAATACCAAACCGGGTTCAAAAGTTTCTATTCAGATTTGGCGTGATGGTTCTTTAAAAACTGTAAAAGTCGAAGTTGGTGAAACACCATCTGATGAAGCGGCAGAAAACCGGAAACTCAAGCAAGGAAAAAAACCGGATACTTCAAACCGGCTTGGGCTGGCTTTAAGCGAAATTACAGCCGAGCAAAAGAAACAATTGGAAATTTCGAACGGATTATTGGTTGAAGACATGCAGGCCGGTATTGCCAGTCGTTCAGGGGTCCGTATTGGAGATATCATTCTCGGATTTAACAGTAAAGATGTGAATAGTGTTGAGCAGTTTAATGAATTGCTCAAACAAGTAAAAAGTGGAAAAAATATCGCTTTGCTCGTTAAAAGAGGGGATATTACGACGTTCATCACCATGAAACTTACTGATGATGACAAAAAAAATTGAGTCAACTCCCTTTGCCTCGGATCAAGTAAAAACACTCATCGTATATGGACGTGAAGATTGTCACCTTTGTCAAGACATGATAGTTGCTCTGCAAAATTTGCAAAGACAAGTATCTTTTGAGTTTCAGGTTGTTGATATCGATTCCGATCCAGAATTGATTGCGCTTTATGGAGAGAAGATTCCGGTGCTGATGGCTCCATTGACTAACCAAATGATCTGTCATTACTTTCTTGATGTGGCAGCTTTAGATGATTATCTTGGCAAATTTCGTTAGAATGCTGCCCCTTTTAACTGTCAATACAATATTTTAATTTCCAGTTTTACAACGTTAATTTCCCCTATTACTAGGAATCTATTTTTTTATATTTCATATCCTGATGCAGCATATTCGTAATTTCTCCATCATTGCACATATTGACCACGGCAAATCCACATTGGCAGATCGTATTATCCATTTATGCGGTGGCCTATCCGATCGTGAAATGGAAGAGCAAGTATTGGACTCCATGGATTTGGAGCGTGAAAGAGGCATTACCATCAAAGCACAGACTGCTGCATTGCACTATAAAGCAAGAAATGGTGAGGTTTATTTATTGAATTTAATTGATACACCCGGGCATGTTGATTTTTCTTACGAAGTCTCTCGCTCTCTTGCCGCGTGTGAGGGGGCGCTTCTCGTTGTGGATGCATCGCAGGGTGTTGAGGCGCAGACGGTTGCAAATTGTTATACCGCGATTGAGCAAGGTGTTGAGGTTGTTCCAGTTTTAAATAAGATAGATTTGCCGGCTGCCGATCCCGTGCGCGTTATCAGCAACATTGAGGAAGTCATTGGCATTGATGCGCAGGATGCGGTTAGAGTCAGCGCAAAAACCGGTGAAGGGGTTGAAGATGTTTTAGAAGCATTGATTGCAAAGATTCCCGCGCCGAAGGGAGATCCCAATGCACCGTTAAAAGCGCTGATTATCGATTCCTGGTTTGATAATTATGTTGGCGTTGTCATCTTGGTCAGAGTTATGGATGGCACCTTAAAACCGGGTGACAAGATTTTACTAATGGCCAGTAAGGCAGTGCAGACATGTGAACATGTGGGTGTATTTGTGCCGAAATCACTCTATCGTGAAACGCTTAGTGCAGGAGAAGTTGGCTTTGTCATCTCCGGCATCAAAGAGCTGGATGCGGCAAAAGTAGGTGATACGGTAACTTTAGCAATTCGTCCAGCCGAAACACCGTTACAGGGTTTTAAAGAAATAAAACCACAGGTATTTGCCGGATTGTACCCGATCGAATCCAATCAGTATGACGCTTTGCGTTCAGCGCTGGAAAAACTGAAACTGAACGATTCGTCACTCCATTTTGAACCGGAAGTATCCCAAGCGCTCGGTTTCGGTTTTCGTTGCGGTTTTCTCGGATTGCTGCACATGGATATTGTGCAGGAGCGGTTAGAAAGAGAATATGACATGGATTTGATTACTACTGCACCGACAGTGGTTTATCAAATACTGATGCGCGATGGGACGATGATTGAAATAGAAAATCCATCAAAAATCCCCGATCTTTCTAAAATTGCTGAAATTCGCGAGCCCATTATTACTTCAACGATCTTAGTACCGGAAGAATTTGTTGGCGCAGTGATTACATTGTGCGTTAGTAAACGCGGGAACCAAACAAATATGCAATATATGGGTAAGCAGGTCATGCTGACCTATGAAATGCCTTTAAACGAAGTTGTCATGGATTTTTTTGATCGTCTGAAATCGACAAGCCGTGGATATGCTTCATTAGATTACGAATTCAAAGAATTTCGCGCCTCAGATTTAGTAAAACTGGATATATTGATCAATGGTGATAAGGTCGATGCGTTATCCCTGATTATCCATCGAAGCAGCAGTCAATATCGAGGCCGCGAGCTAGTGCAAAAAATGCGCCAATTAATTCCTCGTCAGATGTTTGATATCGCCGTTCAGGCGGCGATTGGCGCGCATATTATTTCGCGCGAGACGGTTAAGGCGTTACGTAAGAATGTGTTGGCAAAATGCTACGGTGGCGATATAAGCCGTAAACGAAAGTTGCTGGAGAAACAAAAAGCAGGTAAAAAGAGAATGAAACGGGTTGGCAATGTAGAAATTCCGCAAGAAGCATTTCTGGCAATTTTGCAGGTTGATAATAAATAATGAATACTAAAAGTAGAATTCTTTTATTTAATTTTGAGTTAAAGCTGAATCGATTTAATGAAATATTTAATGTGTTACCAAAGGAATTAAAATGAATTTTCCTTTGATTTTGTTTGTACTACTTGTAATTACCGGTAGTATTTGTTTATTAGATTATTTATTTTGGAAAAAGAAACGCGCTGCGGGTGAAAGTGAGCCTTGGTGGATCGAGTATCCTAAAAGTTTTTTTCCAATCATTCTGATCGTTTTTAGTCTGCGCTCATTTGTAATTGAACCGTTCAAAATACCTTCTGGCTCAATGATACCGACACTATTAGTCGGCGATTTTATTCTAGTCAATAAATACACGTACGGGATCCGGCTTCCAGTTCTAAACAAGAAAATTCTGGATATGAATGAACCCAAGCGTGGCGATGTGTTGGTATTTCGCTATCCGGAAGATCCATCGATTGATTACATCAAACGTGTTATTGGTCTACCCGGCGATGTGATCACCTATCATAATAAACAATTGATTGTGAATGGTGAGGTGATAAAAATGGAATACGAGGGCGACTACAAATATGTTGAGTCAGGGTTTGGATATATTTATTCCGACAAATTCTCTGAATACTTAAACGCAGATAGCCATTCGATTCTCATTAATCAGGATGTGAAAGGACTTCAATATTCCAATGTCAGGGAGTTCGAATTTCGAGATAATTGTAAGTATCATCGTACAGGATTCACTTGTGAAGTACCGGCAGGCAGATATTTCACTCTGGGTGATAATCGCGACAGCAGTAGTGATAGCCGTTATTGGGGTTTTGTTCCGGAAGAGAATATTGTTGGTAAGGCTTTTATAATTTGGTGGAATTTTGGAGATTTTGGCCGAGTTGGATTATCCATTAAATAACGCTTGAAGCTTTTTCTTGGACGAGGAGGAAAGCATGAGGTATCACAAGATGCTACAAAAACAAAAAGGTATTAGTTTATCTGGTTTGCTGGTGTGGTCTGTGATCTTGATTTTGATTGCCATTTCCGGCTTGAGAATTGCCCCGGCTTATATTGAATATTCCACAATCCAAAAAAACTTAACAGCAATAATCAAGGATACTAATTCGCAGAATATGGATCTGAATCAAATAAGACTATCGTTTAATAGGCGTGCCCAGATTGATAATATTAAATCCATTAATGGGCAAGATATTAAAATCAATAAAGAGAATGGTCGCATTGTCCTGAGCGCAGAATATACAACAAAAATTCCACTCATCGCCAATCTGTCCTTAAATATTGATTTTGAAGCCATCAGCGATTGATGCTAGGCAATACGATGCCAAATGACGCGATACAAAGTAATTATCAATTTTTACTGGATACATACTGTAAGCGCATAGATTATTCTTTCACGCAGTTCAAATTACTGCAAGAAGCACTGACGCATCGAAGTCATAGTGCATTTCACAACGAACGTCTCGAATTCTTAGGTGATGCCGTATTGAATTGTGCGATTGCTGGATTAATTTATAAATGTTTTCCGGACTTGCCGGAAGGACATTTATCACGGCTTCGCGCCAATTTTGTTAATCAGCAGGCATTATCTGATATGGCGCTGAATCTGCAGATGGATAGGCTGATCCGACTAGGGGAAGGCGAGCTAAAGAGCGGTGGTTGTCATCGTCCTTCCATTCTTGCTGATGCCTTGGAAGCGGTATTAGGTGCCATTTATCTGGATAGTAATTATGCCCGGGCTGAAGATGTGATTAGGACACTTTACTTACCTTTGATGCAGAGTATTGATTTTAAAACACAAGGTAAAGATCCAAAAACCTTATTACAGGAATTCTTGCAAAGTCAGAAATTGGCACTACCGGAATACGTGGTGGTTACAACCAGCGGCAAAGCACATAAACAGAAATTTAAAGTGGAATGTGTAATACCCATGTTTAATATTCGTACATTCGGTGAAGGCGCAAGCCGCCGGAGTGCAGAACAAGCAGCGGCAAAGTTAGCTTATGAAGAAGCATGCCCGCATCAAAATTACTCATAACATGAATGTTACTACATTAATAGCTATGATTTGTCAGAATGACCACTGAAGCCAATTTTCGTACTGGCTACATTGCCATTATTGGCCGTCCAAATGTTGGTAAATCAACATTACTGAATAAGTTGCTGCAGCAAAAAATCAGTATCACATCCAAGAAAGCTCAAACGACCCGTTTCCGGATTAACGGCATTTTAACGGATGAACAAACACAATTTGTTTTTGTTGATACACCCGGATTTCAAACGCAATATACTAACCGTTTAAATACTGCAATGAACCGGGTGGTAACGCAAAGTATGCAAGATGTGGATGTTATTTTGTTTGTGATCGAAGCGATGCATTTTGATCAACGCGATCTTACTGCTCTAAAAATTCTTCCGAAGAATGTTCCAGTTATTTTAGTGATGAATAAGATCGATAAGCTGGCTGACAAGAATCAATTGCTGCCTTTCTTAGGTAGTATGGCAAAAACATTTGAATTTGCAGCTATTATACCGGTTAGCGCCATACATAAAATGCAATTACCGGAGCTTCTTACTACAATCCGCACCTATCTGCCAGTTAACCAACCCTTATTTGATAAGGATGAAATAACAGATCGCAGTCAGCGGTTTATTGCGGGAGAATTTATTCGTGAGAAACTGTTCCGTTTAGTTGGTGATGAAATTCCCTATTCAACCAGTGTCGTGGTGGATCAGTTTAACCTAGAAGGCGATTTGCACAGAATTTATGCAACAATTCTTGTTGAGAAACCGAATCAGAAAGCAATTATTATTGGAAAAAAAGGCGAGAAGTTAAAGCAAATAGCCAGCCAGGCACGTAAGGATATGGAGCTGTTAGTGGGGGGTAAAGTATATCTGGAGGTCTGGGTTAAAGTTAAAAGTGGGTGGGCTGATAGTGAAAGTGTATTAAGAAATCTAGGTTATGAATAATCAGATATCAGCTATTCTTACTTGCTGGCATTTTTGGAAACATAAATTATGATTGAATTAGGCGTCAATATTGATCATGTGGCCACATTAAGACAGGCACGTGGAACAAGCTATCCGGATCCAATTGAAGCGGCACTGATCGCTGAATCTGCTGGTGCTGATGCCATCACATTGCATTTGCGTGAGGATCGCCGCCATATTCAGGATCGCGATGTGGAGATTCTACGCGATCGGTTAACGACAAGAATGAATCTTGAAAGTGCCGTGACTGAAGAAATGATCGCTATTGCACTTAAAATAAAGCCCCATGATATTTGCCTAGTGCCTGAGAGACGCGAGGAGTTGACGACAGAAGGCGGACTGGATGTGGTGAAATATTTTGATCAAATAAAACGTGTTTGCCAGAAGTTGGGGGAAGCGGGAATACATGTTTCGCTTTTCATCAATGCCGATCCGCTGCAAATCGATGCAGCAGCTCGCGCCGGTGCACCGGTTATCGAGATCCATACGGGTAGTTATGCCGACGCAGTTACTCCGGAGGCGCAGGAAAAGCAATTCGTCGAAGTAAAAAAAGCGGTTGCAATGGGCATTGATCTTGGTTTAAAAGTAAATGCCGGGCATGGCCTGCATTATGAAAATGTTCAACCGATTGCTGCCTTACCTGAAATATCCGAATTGAATATCGGTCATGCTATAGTTGCCAGAGCTATTTTTGTTGGTTTTAAGCAAGCAGTACAAGAGATGAAACAACTCATGCTTGAGGCGCGCGAATGATCTATGGTATTGGAACCGATATTGTAGAATCGTCTCGGATTGCACAATCACTGGATCGTTTTGGAGAACGGTTTGCGCGACGCATATTAACCGATAGCGAATGGCCGGAGTACCACTCAAGCAGTAAGCCCGTTCTGTTTCTAGCCAGCCGCTTTGCTGCGAAAGAGGCTCTGTCGAAGGCGATGGGAACCGGTTTGCGCCATCCAGTTAATTTGACGTATATTACGATTACTCATGATAGCCTGGGAAAACCGTTTTTTGAGTTTCATCCTGAACTCAATCAATTAATCAGCGACAAAGGTATTACGCAACATCATCTTTCCATCAGTGATGAAATAAATATGGCTTGCGCTTTTGTCGTGCTGGAGAAGTAATCGTGTCACTTGGTCCAGTGATGCTCGATATCGCCGGTACACAACTGACCGAAGATGATATAAAAAGGCTTTTACACCCGCTCACGGGTGGCGTCATACTCTTTACGCGAAATTATTCCAACAATCGTCAGCTGACGGAATTAACGCAGCAGATTCATGCGTTACGAAATCCCCACTTACTAATCGCGGTTGACCACGAAGGTGGCCGTGTTCAGCGTTTTCAGAAAGATTTCACAAAATTGCCCGCCATGCGTGAATTGGGGAAAATATGGGATAAGCAACCTGCTCGCGCCCGCCATCTTGCAATACAGGTTGGCTTTGTTCTGGCAGCGGAGTTAAACGCTTGCGGCGTGGATTTCAGTTTCACACCGGTGCTGGATCTGGATCATGGACAAAGCTGCGTTATCGGGGATCGTGCTTTCCATCATGATCCCAACACGGTTTCAGATCTCGCACATAATTTGATGCTGGGCCTTAGAAAAGGCGGCATGCTGGCGATAGGCAAACATTTTCCAGGTCACGGCTATATCCAAACCGATTCGCATCTGGAAAAATCAATTGATCAGCGCCGGTACATCGATATCGAAATGAATGATCTCATTCCATTCCAACACATGATTGACTCAGGATTGGCTGGAATCATGCCGGCACATGTGATCTATCCAGAAATCGAGCAAAAACCGGCTGGTTTTTCAACGATCTGGTTACAAAAAATTTTACGTACGGAATTACAGTTCGAAGGTTGTATTTTTAGTGATGATTTGAGTATGCGTGGTGCCGGGGATTACCTGGAATCAATGCTCTTGCGCGCACAAGCTGCGCTCACCGCAGGCTGTGACATGATACTGGTTTGTAATAATTCCTCGGGTGCAGATGAAATTTTAACCGGACTGCATTGGGAGATGTCGGCGACTAGCCTTTCTCGTCTTGCCCGTATGCACGCCAGGAATAATTTTGGCTCACTGACAAAATTGCACGAAAGTGGCGATTATGTCCAAGCAGTTCGTGAGATCGGCGCGATTGGATGCGAAAGTCAAGAACTGCCATTTCAGTAGACTTGTGATGTATTGATCAAATCAAATCGAATCGAATCATAAACAACAGCATCATTTTAATTTAAAATCACTTCGTCATTAATAAGATTTTTTCATAAGGCTTTAATCATGTCAGAAACATTTGATGTAGCAGTAATTGGTGCGGGTCCGGGGGGGTATGTTGCTGCGATCCGCTGTGCACAGCTTGGCTTGAATACGATATGTATCGATGAATGGAAAAATTCAAAAGGAAAGGCAAGCCTCGGCGGTACCTGTTTAAATGTAGGCTGTATTCCATCGAAAGCCTTGCTGGAATCTTCGGAAAATTATTATCAGATAAAACACAAATTATCCGCTCACGGCATTACAACAGAAAATGTATCTGTGGATGTTCCTGTCATGATTGCGCGCAAAGACAAAATTGTTACTACGTTTACTACCGGTATTGCCTCGTTATTTAAGAAGAATAAAGTTAAATCGATGCATGGCAAAGGAACATTATTAAAGCGGGAAGCGTCCGCAAATATTTGGCAAATAAATGTTGATGATAGTGGCAATACGGAAACTATTCAGGCAAAGCACGTCATCATAGCAACCGGTTCGATACCGCGATCGTTATCGATTGCACCGATTGATAACGATCGGATCCTGGATAATGCCGGCGCATTAGCGTTAACGGAGGTGCCCAAACGGCTGGGTGTTATTGGTGCAGGTGTTATCGGCCTTGAAATGGGCAGTGTATGGCGCCGGCTAGGGGCAGAAGTTACCATTCTGGAAGCGATGCCTGGATTCCTAATGGCGGCTGATGAACAGATAGCCAAAGAAGCTAAGAGCATATTTGCCAAAGAAGCCGGTTTGCAAATCAATACCGGAATTAACATCAAGTCGATCAAAACATCCAAGAATAGTGTGGTTGTTAATTACAGCGATTCCAGCAATCAGGAGCAGATCTTAGAAGTTGATAAATTAATTATTGCCATTGGCCGTATCCCAAATACCACAGGATTGGGTGTTAAAGATAATGGTTTGCTATTGGATGAGCGTGGATTTATTACGGTTGATCAATACTGCCGCACCAATCTGACTAACGTTTATGCGGTGGGAGACGTGGTGCGCGGTCCAATGCTGGCGCATAAAGCATCTGAAGAAGGCGTGGCCGTAGCTGAAATGATCATGCACCTTGAGAAAGGGCAAGTGAGTGAAAATGAGCCGGTCGATTTTAATATCGTACCCTGGGTTATTTATACTGCACCCGAAATTGCCTGGGTGGGGAAAAATGAACAGGAATTGAAAGCTGCCGGCATCGCCTATAAAGCCGGGCAGTTTCCCTTTATTGCTAACGGACGTGCGCGTGCCATGGGTGAGACCAGCGGATTTATTAAAATATTAGCAGATGAAAAAACTGATCGTGTATTGGGTGTTCATATGATCGGACCGCATGTTTCAGAACTTATTTCAGAAGCGGTAATGGCGATGAAATTTTCAGCCAGCAGTGAAGACATTGCTTGTATTGTTCATGCTCATCCGTCTCTATCGGAAGTGTTTCATGAAGCTGCTCTTGGCGTGGATAAGCGTGCTTTACATATCTAAAATTACAATAGCGTAATTTCTTTTATTTTTGCACTACTTATCCAAGTTTATTGCGTGCTACTGCGGCGTTTTAATTCTAGAAGCAATGTTTCTTATCGGGATCAACGCTGCAAGACCAACGTAATTGATGAGTTCCAGCAGTCTTATTCACTAAATATTCAGCTTTTAATTGTTTATTTTGTTCGGTTGTTAGAGAAACTTTTTCCGGTATAAAACGCTCTTGACTCCAGAATCTGATTCTGCAAAATTCGGTATCGGAAGGGCAAATTCTATTGATAGCAGCGCTATAAATGGTTTTATCTGTATAGACACTATGGTCAATATGTACCATATGAACGAATTTTCCTGAAGTGCCTATTTCAAGCGAACGAATAACTCGCCACCCATTACCGCTCTCCAATTGTGATGACGACCCCGCAGCGGGTTCATCGTGCGCGTGATCTTCCCCTTCATGGGCAATGACACTATACGGCATGGTAAGTATCAAAAATAGTAAAACGCTTGGTAATAGCTTGTACATAAGTTCTCCCTGGCAAATGCCAATTCATTATTTATAAATGTAGAATTTTTATTCTGTGTTAACACATTGCTTCCAGATCATTTTTTATTTTTCTGGAAAATTCTTGCAGCGGGGCAGTATACTCGAAATTCGGCTTTTGGACATTATTGACAATTTTGTTCTACGTGAGAATAAATAAAAGTAATAAACCAGGTGGAAAAACGGAGCAAGGCGACTTTTCTACTTAAATTGAAATAGCAGATAATTTTTCTGAAATGCTAGCGCAAGTCTAATCATCTTACCTCACGATTGATCGTATCAGAAAGTATAAGATTGGTTACTTTGGTTAATTTTAAACATGGGATTTTCAGTATGTGTCATCGATGTGAAAAAAATAATAACCAAGCCGAAGACTGCAACTTAAATGTCAGTAAGCGATCGTTTCTCAAGCTATCTGCAGCAACTGCTTTAAGCCTTGGAATGATTCGTGCGGGGATCGCAAATGCCCGTGAGAGCAAACCGGCTAATACTTCTGGCGCACTTTCACCGAAACCGGAAAATGTTTTAACACCCGATCAAGCATTGGAAAGACTGATGCAAGGCAACGAACGCTATGTTTCCGGGAAATCCAAGCCATTGGATTTTCATGATATACAATCCGCTTTGACTGGAGGTCAAAATCCGTATGCCACAATACTGGGTTGCTCCGATTCCAGAGCCAGTCCGGAGCATTGTTTTGACGAAGCACAGGGTGATCTTTTTGTTGCGCGTGGAGCCGGTAATTATTTGACTAACGATAACATCGCTACTATTGAATATTCAGTTGCTGTCCTGAACACGCCATTAATTATGGTTCTTGGCCATGAAAGTTGCGGTGCTGTGAAAGCAGCTATGGATGCGGTTGATCATCACAAAGATTTTCCGGGTCATATCCAATTATTGGCCAGTGCGATTGCGCCTGCTGTCAGAGCGGTAAATGATACATCAAGCAGTCGATTAATTAATGTGACTAAGATGAATGTCATCATGACAGTCGAAAGACTGAGAAGAAAAACGCCTATTTTGGATTTCTATCACGACCACAAGAGAATTCGCATCGTGGGTGGAATATACCATTTGGATAGCGGTAAAGTGGAACTCATTGCTTGATTCTTTAATCGAGTAATTGCCAATACTATTTTGGCTTCATATGCACATATCATTTGTAGCAGCTAGCTGTTTCGGTTAGAATCCGCTCTTCCCAGGCGCGTAGCTCAGTTGGTTAGAGCACCACCTTGACATGGTGGGGGTCGTTGGTTCGAATCCAATCGCGCCTACCAGCTATCTGGTTATTACCATTCTGCTACTTCAATTTAATCCGGTTAAGAATCATCAGTAGATGCACAACTAAACCAATGCATTGTTCGCACGAACTGATCGGATTGAAGATGGTGTGTCAAGATTACTATTCTGTGATTTCCGATGATCATTAATGTGATAATGAAACTAACTGGCTTCCTAAGACTCAATGATCAGTGACAGATTAGGCGATTGTTATGCAATGCGTGTTTAAAGAAACCGCGCTTGATGTAAATATTGAAAATTAAATATTTCAAGTCATTAGGAGAGAATCTATGCTGTGTCAGGTAAATACTAGAAAACAGAAGACATTAAATGTCTTGTTGATTCTGATCTTAATTCTATTCACATCCAGCATCGTTGTGGCTGATCAAATTGGTAGTGTTTCAACCAAATTCAAGATGTTGGGGGCCAACGATAAGATTGTTATTGAAGCTTTTGACGATCCTGAGATTGCTGGAGCGACCTGTTATTTAAGCCGAGCTAAAACCGGAGGGGTCAGTGGCGTAGTGGGCATTGCTGAGGATACTTCCGATGCCTCTATCGCCTGCCGTCAGATTGGACCGATTTCTTTGCCAGAGAAAATTAAGAATGGTCAGGAAGATGGTAAAGAAGTGTTTAAAAAAAGCACATCGTTATTGTTCAAGTCATTACAAGTTGTTCGTTTTTATGATGCAAAAAGAAATGTTCTGGTGTATTTGACTTATAGCGACCGGATTATTGAGGGTTCGCCTAAAAATAGTATTTCAATTATTCCGATTACACCATGGCACTAATAGAATTGCTGTGTGGTAGACAAGGAATATAAAAATAAATGTTTTTCATTGATGGTATTTAAGGGATCCTAATATTATAATGCTTAGTTATTTCTTACCATTTGCTTTCATAGACTAACATTATATTTCATGCAGTTATTCGCCTTTGGTATTAATCACAATACTGCGCCGCTGGATGTGCGTGAGCAGGTTACTTTTCCTGAAAATACAATGGAGCATGCATTACGTGATTTGGTTGGGCGAAACCCCATCAAAGAAGCGGCTATTGTATCCACCTGTAATCGTACCGAAGTTTATTGCTGTACCGATAAGCCGGAAGACGCCATGTTTTGGCTGGCGGATTTTCATCACCTCCAGACCCGTGAGCTGGATCCCTACTTATATAAGTTTCCGCGCGAACAAGCTGTGAAACATGCATTCCGGGTTGCCAGCGGATTGGATTCTATGGTTCTAGGTGAGCCGCAGATACTGGGGCAGTTAAAAAGTGCTGTGAAATCAGCAGAACATGCGGGTACCCTGGGATTAATGTTGCATAAACTGTTTCAACGAACATTTTATGTCGCCAAGGAAGTTCGTACATCGACTGAGATTGGCACCAATTCGGTATCAATGGCTGCTGCGGCTGCGCGTTTGGCCGAACGGATTTTTGGCGATATCAGCGATCAACGTGTTCTGTTTATCGGTGCCGGGGAGATGATTGAATTATGCGCCAATCACTTTGCCGCACGTAATCCAAAAAAAATTACTGTTGCTAATCGTACAACGGAACGTGCTGAAGCATTGGCCAATCGTTTTAATGCACAAGCTATTACCCTGAGCGATTTGCCGGAACAATTGGCGCTCCATGATATCGTTGTAACTTGTACCGCAAGTCCATTACCGATACTGGGTAAAGGCATGGTGGAGCGTGCTATTAAGATACGTAAGCATCGGCCGATTTTTATCGTGGACTTGGCCGTGCCGCGCGATGTTGAGTCTGAAGTGGCGGAACTGGATGACGTATTTCTCTACTATGTCGATGATTTATCCGAAATCGTAAAAGAAGGTTTGGATTCGCGTCAAAGTGCAGTTGCCCAGGCTGAAACCATTATCGATTCCAATGTGGTGGATTTTATGCGCTGGCTGGCGACACGAGAAATGGTTCCGACCATTCGTGCATTACGTGACCAGGGCGAACGTTATCGCCGTCATGAACTGGCGCGTGCAAGCAAGTTACTGGAAAAGGGCGAAGATCCCAAGAAAGTTATTGAATCACTGAGTAATAGTCTAACTAATAAATTCTTACATGTGCCTTCCAGTGTATTGAATCATGCAACGGCTGATGAACGCGAGGAATTAGTCGAGTTGATTAATCGACTCTACCAATTGCATCGCCCGCAATGAACAGGAATATCGCAGACAGGCTCACTCGCTTGAGTGTGCGTTTGGAAGAATTAAATCATTTGCTGAGCAGCGAATCCGTGACAGCCAATCTGGATAACTATCGCAAGCTCACGCGAGAACATTCTGAAATTGTTCCGATTGTTGAACTCTACCGTGCTTACCAGCTCAGTGAGCGAGATATACAAACCGCACGGGAAATGCACGCCGATTTGGAAATGCGTTCTTTTGCGGAAGCAGAAATACAAGCTGGCAAAGAAAAGCTTGTTAAGCTTGAATCTGAAATTCAGAAGCAACTACTCCCGAAAGATCCCAATGATGAGCGCAATATTTTCCTGGAAATTCGTGCAGGAACTGGGGGAGATGAATCTGCGCTATTTGCCGGTAACTTGTTTCGTATGTATTCCCGTTTTGCGGAAAGACGCAGCTGGCAGGTTGAGATTATTTCACAAAGCTTGTCTGAGATCGGCGGGTATAAGGAAATTATCGCCAAAATCATTGGGCAGGGTGCGTATTCCCGGCTAAAATTTGAATCCGGCGGCCACCGTGTTCAACGTGTGCCTGTTACCGAAACGCAAGGACGTGTGCATACCTCAACGTGTACTGTGGCCGTTATGCCGGAGGCGGATGAAGTCAGCGAAGTGGTGCTAAATCCTTCTGAGTTGCGAATTGATACTTATCGTGCCTCTGGTGCAGGCGGTCAGCATATTAATAAAACCGATTCGGCTGTACGCATAACGCATCTGCCAACCGGTATTGTCGTGGAATGTCAGGATGGGCGTTCGCAACATAAAAACAAAGCGCAAGCGCTGAGTGTCCTGGCTGCCCGTATTCATGACAAACAAATGCGAGCACAACATGCCGAACAAGCCGCTACGAGAAAGTCGCTGGTAGGTACTGGCGAGCGATCGGAACGGATCCGTACTTATAATTTTCCTCAGGGACGTGTGACTGATCATCGAATTAATCTGACACTCTATAAAATGGATCAGATTATGGATGGTGATATCGATGAACTTTGTTCAGCATTAATGGCTGAACATCAGGCGGAATTACTGGCAGCTTCGGTTCAAGAGTAGTTTGCCTTGCAGTTAAGTATTCTTTAATGTGAGGCTATGCAACCGGAAACCATTGCTCAGGCATTAACATCGGCCTATCGAGAGATTGATAGAGTGGACGCGCGATTGCTGTTACAGCATGTGTTAGATGTAGAGCATGCCTTTTTACTGACTCATCCAGATCAAGTACTAACTTCGCAACAGACTGATGAATTTTCCCGTTTGGTCAGGCAGCGTATTGATGGCATACCGGTTGCCTATCTGATTGGGCGACGAGACTTTTACGACCTGACTTTTAAAGTCACTGAAGCGGTTTTAATCCCCCGTCCGGAGACTGAATTGCTGGTTGAGTTGGTATTGAAACTAATACCGGACAGTCAGTTTTGTAAGATACTGGATTTGGGAACGGGTAGCGGTGCGATCGCTATTACCCTCGCAAAGCATCGCCCGCAATCACAAGTAACTGCAATTGATTTGTCATCGGAAGCTATCGCGGTATCCCGATGGAATGCCGAGAATCTGGAAGTAAATAATATTTATCTCAAAACCGGGAACTGGTTTGATGAACTTTCCGGGGAAAGATTTGATCTGATTGTATCAAATCCGCCGTATGTGGCAGAAAATGATCCGCATCTGCAACAAGGTGATTTGCGTTTTGAACCGCAAATGGCGCTGTCTACGGGTGACAACGGATTGGCATGTATTCGCCACATTATCGCTACGGCACCGGATTATCTTGTTAATAATGGATGGTTGCTATTAGAGCATGGCTATGATCAAGCGGCTGCGTGCAGGCGATTGTTTGGGGATAGGGATTTTAGTAATATTTGTTCCTACCCGGATTTGGCTGGCATAATGCGCGTAAGCGGCGGTCAATTGAATTTTATTACGTAAGCTATATAAAGAAGTAATGTAGTAATTAATGACGCTGTTTTTGTTTCTGTATAAAAACTTTTGGAATGATCTTTTGGAGAAATTAACACTATGAATGTTGAAGATTTAATCGAACAACAAATTACCGCACATCCGGTTGTGCTCTATATGAAAGGTACGCTTGATCAGCCGCAATGTGGTTTTTCGGCTAACGCTGTGAATATTCTGAAATCTTGTGGTGTTGATAATATTTTTTCTGTCGATGTGCTGGCAGATCCGGAAATCAGGCAGGGTATCAAAGATTACTCAAACTGGCCGACGATTCCCCAGTTGTATGTGAATGGCGAGTTTATTGGCGGTTCGGATATCGTGACTGAAATGTATCAGTCCGGAGAACTACAGAAGTTGTTTGAAAACTAATCTCGGTTAAAGAATTTAACGATTCAGTTTATTCACACTGACGAATAAACTGAATCGTGCATCCAATTAATTGATCGCTGTAGCAATCACCCAATAGCGGGCAAACTTCCCCGCAGCAATAAATACTAAAGCCCATAGCCAGTTAGCCCGTAACCAACCGGCAGCCACGCACAATAGATCCCCAATCAGCGGTGCCCAGGATAACAGCAGAATAGGGGTGCCATGCTGGCGCACCCATTCCAATCCTCGTGTACTACCTCCCGATTTTTTCAATAATGTTTTTTCATCCGGCAGAAACCGACCAATTAAATAAGAGCTCATGCCGCCCAACGTATTGCCCACAGTGGCTAGAATCAGCGCCTGCCAATGCAGTTCGGGGTATGTTAGCAAAACACCCACGAGTACAGCTTCAGATCCGCCAGGAAGCAGCGTGGCTGCGAGAAAACTGCTGGTAAATAAAGCTAATAGGCTTGATTGTTCGTCCATAAAGCTAATTGAATTTAGAAAAGACGATAGTTTAACTGGATATTTTGTAAAGTTATGAGGATATAGTGCAGGGAATTATGGTACAACTCAGTCAATGCTGCCTTGACTGTTTCGCATTTGCATCAGGGGTTGTACACCGGAACATGTAGCACCGTCGAATAGGTAGTTCAAATAACGTGGGAAAATGAGGAAAAATCTCTTATCTTGCCACTTAGATTTCACTCACTCGGATTTGCCATTGAAAATGAAATTATCATTGAGTGTTATACTAAACAAACTAAGAATAATCCACATAAATTCATTGCTATATAGCTTCTTGAATGTAACTACAGTTCTCAGTAATCCGGTATTATCATGCAATTCGTAACCAACGGTCCGGATATTCCCGAAGCATTATTGCAAGCACACGAAGATGGTCGTGTGGTATTTTTTTGTGGTGCGGGAATTTCATACCCTGCAGGACTTCCAGGTTTTAAAGGGCTGGTAGATGAGATCTATCATCGTATTGGTACAGAGCCCACTGAAATTGAACAGGATGCCTATAAGCGTAATCAGTTCGATGCTACATTGGATTTGCTAGAACGGCGTATACCAGGGCAGAGAATCGAAGTACGTAAAGTGTTGGCGGATGCCCTGCAACCAAATTTAAAACGCAAGAAAGCGATCGACACTCATGCTGCGTTGTTGCATTTAGCTCGTAATCGTGAAGGAATATTTCGGCTTGTAACTACCAATTTCGATAGAATTTTCGAGAAAGTGGCGAAGCGTATAAAGCAACCAATCAATTCTTTCGTAGCGCCAATGTTACCAATCCCAAAAAATAGCCGTTGGAATGGATTGGTATATTTACATGGACAATTACCCGAAGAACAAGATGAAACTGCTTTGCAGAGACTGGTATTGACTAGTGGTGATTTCGGTTTAGCCTACCTTACAGAGCGCTGGGCGGCGCGATTTGTCAGTGAGTTGTTTCGAAATTATGTGGTATGTTTCGTCGGCTACAGTATCAATGATCCGGTATTACGCTACATGATGGATGCATTGGCTGCTGACAGAATGCTGGGAGAATCTACTCCTCAAGCATATGCATTGGGGGATTGTGAGCCTGGGCAAGAACATTACAAAACTATCGAGTGGAAGGCCAAAGGCGTTATCCCCATCCTTTATGAAGTATCTAAAGATAATTATGATCATTCGATACTGCATAGCACATTGAAAAAATGGTCTGATACCTACCGAGATGGCATTCTTGGAAAAGAACGCATTGTTATGGAATATGGTATTGCACACCCCTCAGCTAGCACTCAGCAAGATGATTTTGTAGGTCGGATGCTCTGGGCTTTGTCTCACAAATCAGGATTGCCTGCCAAATGCTTTGCGGAATTCAATCCCGTTCCACCTATAGAATGGCTGAAAGTATTTTCCGAGGATCGCTATCGGCATAGTGATCTTGATCGCTTCGGTATATTGCCGCACCCTAGGATAGATGAAAGCTTGCATTTCAGTTTTATTCGTCGACCTGCACCTTACACGCACGCATCATATATGTCGCTGGCACCGGAGATAGCAGTTACCCGTTGGGATGACGTGATGTCACAGCTTGCAGGCTGGCTGGTTCGGCATCTTAACGATCCGGAATTAATTATTTGGCTGGCACAAAGAGGCAGTCAGTTACACAACGAATGGCGTAGATTGATCGAAGGCAAATTGGATTTCTTTGCGCGTTTGGAGCGTGAAGGTAAAACCGCTGAGCTTGATGAGATTCGTACAAATGCTCCAAATGCAATTCCTCAACCACCGATGCGAATTCTGTGGCGTTTATTACTAACAGGTCGAGTGAAATCATGGGGACGCGATTGGGAGTTTTTCAGCTGGAAAGGACGATTACAGCGTGACGGGTTAACTGCAATGTTACGTTTGGAATTGCGTGAATTACTGTCACCTAAAGTGGTGCTAAAGAGACCTTTCCGCTGGGGCGAAGACGGGGAAAATGACAATGATGCAGAGCCCCCTCAGCGACTCAAACAACTCGTAGATTGGAAACTAGTGCTCACTACAGATCACGTTCATTCGATGTTAGAAGATCTGGCTCAATTAAAACACTGGGGTGAGGTATTACCAAAGTTACTCGGAGACTTTCAACAACTGCTGTCCGATGCATTAGATCTGTTGCGGGAACTTGGTGAGGCGGATGATTTCAATGATCCTTCTTATTGGCAACTACCCTCTATTAAACCGCATTGGCAAAATCGAGGATATCATGATTGGGTGGCACTTATTGAATTGCTTCGGGATGCTTGGCGGGCTACAAGAGAGATTGATCCAAGTAAGGCGACTTGGGTTGCGCAAGCTTGGTTTAATCTTCCGTACCCAACCTTCAAACGTCTTGCCCTATTTGCAGCTAGCCAAGATGGCTGTATTGCTTCCGAACAGTGGGTTGAGTGGCTGGTAGCGGATAGAGCTAAATGGTTGTGGGCAGCGGATACACATCGTGAGGTCAGGCGTTTGCTTGTCATGCAGGGGGTGAATCTTGCTTCAAACCATCGTTCTCAGCTGGAATCCGTCATTCTCATAGGCCCACCTCATTCAATGTTTCCAGAAGATATCGAGCCAGCGACTTTACAGTTGCGAATTGATTGGTGGATTTGGTTGTGTCTTGCTAAATTGCGCGAGGGTGGATCTGTTCTGGGCGAACAAGCTGCACAGCATTTAAATACTTTATCGTCAACTTATCCTGGTTGGAAATTGCAATCACATGAGCGCGATGATTTTCTTCATTGGATGAGTGGCACCGGCGATCCGGACTACGAGGAGAGTCGCGATATTGACATTGCACCCCAAAATCGTCGAGAACTTGTTAAATGGCTCAAACGACCACCGGCAGAGCACCGTCCATCTTACGAAGATACCTGGCAAGAAACCTGTCGTGATAGATTATCCCTCAGCCTAGTTGCGCTCTGCGAACTTGCCCAAGAAAAGATATGGCTGCCTGGACGATGGCGAGAAGCGTTATATGCTTGGAGCGAGGATAAGGTGATTCTCCGGTCGTGGCGCTACGCTGCACCGTTGGTACAGACCATGCCTGACGACGTACTGCTAGAAATCGTGCCCAGCGTTGCCTGGTGGTTGGAAAAAACGTCTAGATGTGTTGACTGTCATGAAGATATTTTACTGGATATGTGTCGTCGGGTAATGGAACTACCGCTTGAATCTGATTCCAATATTATGATGGATGGTAAATCGATCAATCGACCTGTTTTTGAAGCGATCAATCACTCGGTTGGTCACGTTACGCAAGTACTGTTGAATCTGTGGTTAAAGCGTAAGCCAAATGACAACGACACACTACCGGCGGATCTCAAACCGTTTTTCACCCGACTTTGCGATACGACTATTGGACAGTTTCGTCATGGCCGGGTACTACTTGCCTCACAATTAATTACATTTTTTCGTGTGGATCGCCTATGGACGGAGCAACACTTGTTGCCACTGTTCGATTGGATCACTGATTCAGTCGAAGCAAGAGCAGCATGGGAAGGATTTCTTTGGTCTCCACGTCTATATCAACCTTTACTACTAGCATTTAAATCCCAGCTTCTTAAAACTGCACACTATTACGCAGAGTTGGGTGAGCATAGTCGCCAATTTGCAGTATTCCTGACTTATGCGGCATTGCACCAGGTGGAAGGATATACGCTGCAGGATTTTCGGTTAGCTGTAGATAATCTGCCGAATGATGGTCTGCAGGAGATAGTGAAAGCGCTCTCACAAGCTTTAGAAGGAGCTGGAGAACAACGAGAGGATTATTGGAAAAATCGGATTCAACCATTTTTGATACAAGTGTGGCCCAAATCGCATGAACTTGGTTCAAATGAAATTTCTAAATCCCTTGTACGTCTTAGCATTGCTGCACGCGAAGAATTTCCTGCAGCCTTATCACTAATTCTGAACTGGTTAAAACCGTTTGAACATCCACATCATGTTTTACATTCTTTGCGCGAGTCAGGCTTATGCAGCCGATTTCCCAATCAAGCACTGCAATTACTGGATAAGATAATTTATGATCAACCCTGGGTATCTCGAGATCTGCGGCAATGCTTGGAAGAGATTTCTCAGGCATTACCTAAATTGAAGAGAGATCATCGATATCAGAGATTAATAGAGCATGCTAGACGTTACGGTGGTTGATTGTCGAGAAAATTATGAGTTTATACTTATGAATTTTCAGCAGTTTCTTGGCCAACGGCAATAAACTGCCGGATATAAGGAATCGTTTTATCCGGTTCCCGCATTGCTAAATAGAGTTTCTGATATAGCCCTTTCTTGCCTATACGGATTTTACTGAACCTGAGATCTTTATTTTTAATATCGGCCAGCCATTCAGGCAGTACGCAAACGCCGCGCTGAAGTGCGGTCATTTGTAGCATGATTTCCAATGATTCTATCTGTTTTAGTTTTGCCGGTTCCAGGTGAACGGGCGTCATAAAATGCGTCAGAATATCCAATCTTTCCAATGGTACTGGAAAAGTTAATAAGGTTTCTTTACTCAAAAGCTCGGGTGTGAGTTGTTTACTTTCTGCCAGAGGATGGCTGGCTGCAGCCAGCAAAACCAGTTGATACTCCGCCAGGATTTCATAGCCGATCTTTTCTTTTTTGACCAGATCGGGTGTGATCAAAACATCAATGTGATGGTTCAGTAATCCTTCCAATCCGGAAAACTGGAATTTTTGCACGATATCAATATCGATGCCGGGCATTTGTTGCATGTATTGGCCAATGACGCCGGTGAGCCATTCAAAACAGGGATAGCATTCCACGCCGATGCGCAAAATGCCTTGCCGGCCTTCGCTGTAGGCTTCGAGTGTTTTTTCCGCCTGTGATAATACCGGTAATACTTGATTGGCTACATCCAATAGCAGAGTGCCCGCTTGGGTCAGGCGCAAGCTGCGGCCTTCGCGTTCCCATAGCGCTACCCCTAACTTCTTTTCCAGATAGCTGATTTGATGCGATAAGGCCGGTTGGCTAAGGCATAGCGCATTGGCAGCTTCAGTGAGTGTGCCGTTTGCATGTAGTGCTTGAATGATTTTCAGGTGGCTGTGTTCGATCATCTATGAGGAAACCTTATTGGAATATTAAATCTTATCATTATTATTCATTATTCATTGTTCATACAATAGCCGAACTTTTATTATTCTATGAGTGGTGATTGAATCATGGCAACAACGCACAGTCTGGGGTTTCCGCGTATCGGTAGAAAGCGAGAGTTAAAATTTGCTTTAGAAAAATATTGGAAAGGTACAATTTCTGAACAAGCCTTATTAGAAATCGCAACCGATCTTAGAACGCAGCACTGGCAAAATCAAGCTGCGCTTGACTGGATTCCGGCTGGTGATTTTTCGTTATACGATCATGTTCTGGATACTAGTTTTATGCTGGGCAATATTCCAGCGCGCGTCAGTGGATTGCCGGGTAGTGCGATAGACAACTATTTTCGGATAGCCAGGGGACGTTCGGTCAGTGACGATTCTGCCAGTTCCTGTGTGAATGCCGGTGAAATGACAAAGTGGTTTGACACGAACTACCATTACATCGTACCCGAATTTGAGAAAAATACGCGTTTCTCACTGAATTCCAGTCATTTGCTTGAACAGATTCAGCAAGCCAGGCAAACCCATCATCAAGTCAAACCAGTCATTCTCGGTCCGGTTACTTATTTATGGTTGGGAAAATCCAAGGATGGTACCGATAAGCTTGATTTGTTGGATGATCTGTTAAATACCTACGCACAATTACTGCAAGAGTTAGAGAATTCAGGCATCGAGTGGGTGCAGATTGATGAACCCATATTGGTAATGGAACTGGCTGCGGAATGGAAACACGCCTTGAGAAAAACTTATTATCAGTTGCAGGCTACGCCCATCAATCTGTTATTAACGACGTACTTTGGGCAATTACAAGATAACTTGCAATTGGCCTGCGAATTGCCGGTTGATGGATTGCACCTGGATGCCATCACGGCCAAAGATGAAATTGCCAAGGTGATTGATTGGTTGCCGGCCCACAAAATCCTATCTTTAGGTGTTATCAACGGGCGTAATATCTGGAAAGCCGATTTATCGGCAATACTGGATTGGTTGGAACCTATCTCTGCGCGCTTGCAGAAGAGGCTCTGGCTTGCGCCATCCTGTTCGTTGTTGCATGTGCCCGTTGATCTGGATAATGAGCAGAGATTGGATGTGGATATTCAGTCTTGGCTGGCGTTTGCTGTGCAGAAGTTAAATGAAGTTGAAGTGCTGGCAAAAGCACTGAATCATGGCAGAGAAAGTGTTGCTGAGATCTTGCAGGAAAATTATGCGGCGATTACGAGCCGCAAGCAATCCAAACGCGTACATCAGGCAGCCGTAAAAACGCGTGCGCTTGAAATCAATGAGGCAATGGGTGCGCGTCAATCACCCTATCATCAACGCACAGTTGTGCAGCGGGAAAAATTTCAACTGCCGCTTTTCCCCACTACAACCATTGGATCTTTCCCGCAAACACAGGGGATTAGGCAAACTCGCCATGATTACCGCGAAAGCAAGTTAACAGAATCAGAATATCGTCAGGCGATGCAAAATGAAATTGCGCACTGCGTACAAGAGCAAGAAGCGCTAGGATTGGATGTTCTGGTGCATGGCGAACCCGAACGTAATGATATGGTGGAGTATTTTGGTGAACAGTTATCAGGCTATGCTTTTACTCAGTTTGGCTGGGTGCAATCGTACGGTTCACGCTGTGTCAAACCGCCGATTATTTTCGGTGATATCTCACAATCTCAGGCGATTACTACCGAATGGATTCAATACGCCCAATCATTAACCAAAAAGCCGATGAAAGGCATGTTAACCGGACCGGTAACCATGTTGAATTGGTCGTTTGTGCGTGATGATCAATCGCGTGAAGAAACCTGCGTGCAATTGGCGTTGGCGATACGTGATGAGGTACTTGCCTTGGAGAAAGCGGGTATCCGGATAATTCAGATTGACGAAGCCGCATTAAGAGAAGGGCTGCCGTTGAGAAAATCACAATGGAATACTTATCTTGACTGGGCCATCCGCGCATTCCGTATTACTGCGAATGGCGTTAAAGATGAAACGCAGATTCATACGCATATGTGCTACTCGGAATTCAATGACATTATGGAAGCCATTGCTCAAATGGATGCGGATGTGATTACGATTGAGACTTCGCGATCCGATATGGAATTGCTCGATGCATTTGATCAATTTCATTACCCCAACGAGATTGGCCCGGGCGTGTATGATATCCATTCACCCAATATACCTTCTGTCGAATCAATCATTCATTTGATGGAGAAAGCAGCGCAACGTATACCGGCTGAGCGTTTGTGGGTGAATCCTGATTGTGGATTGAAAACACGCGATTGGGAAGAAGTTAAACCGGCACTACGCAATATGATTGCTGCGAGCCGGTATTTATCCAGCCGTCTTAGCGCAACTCAGGTTAGCTAAATTTGACTTGCTGATGTTATTTAAGCGATGATATGCAGCATCTTTATCCACCTCGGTTTAAAAGGAGTAATCATGACGACCAATACCCTGCTCAAACAAAAAATTACAGCCATTATCGGTGAAAAGCACCTGCTCAAACATCCTTTCTATATCGCCTGGACAGAAGGCAAACTGACGAAAGAACAGTTGCGGCATTATGCAGAACAATATTTTTATAATGTTTTAGCTGAGCCAACCTATTTAAGTGCTGTGCACTTTAATACACCGCATATTCACTCCGAGTCAAACAGCGGTGATATCAGTGTGCGTCAGGAAGTATTAAAAAATTTAATCGACGAAGAACACGGCGAAAAGAATCACCCAGCATTATGGAAAAACTTTGCTTTTGCATTGGGTGCAAATGATAAGAGCTTAGCTAATGCAGCCGCATTACCTAATACCGAAAATCTTGTTTCCACATTCCGCGATATTTGTTTAAATCGTCCATTTTATGCAGGACTTGCTGCACTCCATGCATTTGAATCGCAAGTGCCTGATATTGCCGCAGTGAAAATTGATGGATTGGCTAAATTCTATGGCATGAAAAATCCTGAAGATTATGAGTTCTTCTCGGTACATCAAAAAGCCGATATTTATCATTCACAAGCTGAATGGGCAATCATTGAGCGCTTTGCCGATACCCCGGAAAAACAAGCCGAAGTACTGGCTGCTACCAAAGAAGCCTGTGACGCACTGTGGAGTTTCTTGGACGGCATCCATGAAACCTACTGTGCAAATCTGATATGTGATGAGCAAAAAACAGCGGCGACATTACATTAAGATTGTTTCTCAACTTGTTCGTACAGTGTGAGTCTATTCAGGGAACTAAGGGCCTAGAAAAACAGTTGGTCCCGAAGAGAAAAAGGTTATCCCCGCCGCTGTTTGTGGCGGGGATATGATTTGATCCACTTCTTATTCCTCGTTTTACGCTTCTGATTTTTTATTTCTTGCGTTGTAAGCAAAGCAAAGCAAAGCAAAGCGTAATCAGCGTTTTTAGCAATTTATCTGATCAGCCAAGACCGGCTTGTCGGCACTCGACCTTAAGCGGTAGCTGGGCGTGAGTTACCCCACGGCCTGGCTGATTCAGCAGAAGCTGATGCAGGCGATGGTCGAACGGGATGACAAGTACACGCTATGTGGTAATGTCCAGGCGGATGATGCTTACCTTGGCGGAGAATTGACTGTGGCGGCACAAGGCAGGCCGGGGTTCCGATACAAGGTGCCTTTTGTGGCAGCCATCTCGCTCAGTGCCGAAGGCCGTCCCCTGTATATTAAAATGGCACCGGTTCCTGGTTTTGCGCGCAAAGCGGTTTCCGACTGGGCTAACGCTAATCTCGCGCCAGATTGTATAGTCACTTCCGATGGATTGAGCTGTTTTGCCGGGGTTACTGATGCAGGCTGCCAGCACCGGGCAATCATCGCGGACGGTCGCAAGCCTAAGGATTTGCCAGAATTCAACTGGATCAATACGGTTTTTGGCAACCTCAAAACCAGCCTGGGTGACGCTTATCATGCATTCGATTTCGCCAAATACGGAACCCGTTACCTCGGTGCGTTTGTTTACCGTTTCAACCGGCGCTTCCGTTGAAGCGCTTCCTCTGCGTCTACTCGTCGTTGCAGCCACTGCCGGGCCTCGCCCGGCACGTTAGCTTCGGCAAGCTGAAGAATCTTTCTAATCAGGACTTGTTGAATATTTGATGTGACCATCCTTGTGACGGGAATTCGATAGACACAACTTCTCTAAAATGCCGAAATACTCCAACCCCATGTACTAAGCACAGATAAGAAAAAATTTTCTGAATTTCTACAAGTATCTGTTTTATTTGGCGTCCCCAACGAGATTCGAACTCGTGTTACCGCCGTGAAAGGGCGATGTCCTAGGCCTCTAGACGATGGGGACAAAGTTTTATGTCGCTATAGCGTCGTTCTATCAATGATGAACTGGTGGAGATAAGCGGGATCGAACCGCTGACCTCTTGCATGCCATGCAAGCGCTCTCCCAGCTGAGCTATACCCCCTGATCAAAGGAAGGGGGATTATACTGATGCCTTGATTCATTGTAAAGAAAAGATCAATCAGAAAAACTGCTCAGACGGCTATTCATGCGGGTGAGTGTTTCTTCACGACCAAGCAATTCCAATACCGCATCAATGGAAGGCGTATGCACTTCACCGGTCACCATAACCCGCAGTGGCATTGCAATTTTAGGCAATTTGACATCGTGGTTCTTGGCTGCTGTTTTAATTTCATGGTGAATTGATTCGCGTGTCCAATTTATATGGCTGAATTTTTCTATCAGACCGACTAAAATGGGTTTTGCTTCTGCAGTCAGATGTTGTGCTTTCAGTTCAGCGGTGGGTTCCAGCGGACGATAAAAATAAACTGCCGCATCCGCCAGTTCTTCGATGGTATTTACTCTTTCCTTCAACAAATCCACAATAAGCGCTAAATCTGGACCATCGGTAATATGGCATTCATCTTTTTCCAGAAAAGGAACGACCAATTCAGCCAAGCGCGCGTTATCAGTTTTTTTGAGATATTGCTGGTTGATCCAATGCAGTTTCTCCGGATTGAATTTGGCCGGGGAGCGGCTGATTGCTGATAAGTCAAACCACTCAACCAGTTGTTCGCGGCTGAATATTTCTTCATCGCCATGCGACCACCCGAGTCTTGCCAGATAGTTCAACAGGGCTTCCGGCAAATAACCGTCTTCACGGTATTGAATAACAGAGACAGCGCCGTGCCGTTTGGATAATCGCTCGCCATTGGCGCCCAGTATCATGGGGACATGCGCATATTCCGGCAGCGGTGCATTCAGTGCTTTGAGAATGTTAATTTGACGCGGCGTGTTGTTAACGTGATCATCGCCACGGATGACATGGCTGATATTCATATCCAGATCGTCAATCACCACACTGAAATTATAAGTCGGTACGCCGTCACCGCGTAACAACACCAAATCATCCAATTCATTATTTGCGACAGTGATGCGCCCCTTTATTTGATCATTAAATGCAACATGACCTTCCAATGGATTTTTGAATCGAAGCACCGGTTTGACACCAGCGGGCGGTGTTTTCTTTGAGTCACGCCAGCGACCGTCGTAGCGTGGTTTCAGGCCGGCGGCCAATTGCTGCTCACGCATTTCTTCCAATTCTTCTTTGCTCGCGTAGCAATGATAGGCTTGATTATTCTGTAATAATTGCTCGGCAATTTCATGGTAACGTGCTAAGCGCTGCATCTGATAGAACGGTCCTTCGTCATAATCCAATCCTAGCCATGCCATGCCATCCAGAATTGCCTGCATCGATTGCTGGGTTGAACGTTCCAGATCGGTGTCTTCAATTCGCAGAATAAATTTACCGCCATGTTTGCGTGCATAGGCCCAGGAAAAAAGAGCGGTGCGCGCGCCACCGATGTGGAGATAACCGGTCGGACTGGGTGCAAAACGTGTGCGTACCATCATAATTGTTGTGTCTACTGTTATGCTAAGTATGAGAAATCGATAGTTTACGCGATTCCACAAAGACGGTGTTTCTTTTGCTCGGGACTTTTGCCGGTATGATGCATGTTGATTACAGCTTGTAAGCTAAAGCCGATTATAATGTTAACAATCTAATCCAATTGATTTTTCCTACCTGGATAGTAATAATGCGTTTGATAAATGACTGACTTAATTCATGATCTGATTCTTAAATCTGCTGATCGAGCACCCGATGCTGAGGCATTGTTGTACCAAGATCAAATAATGGGTTATGCCATTCTGGCTGAAGAAATTGAGGCAAAATCCAGTGGTTTGCGTGCGCTGGGTTTAAGCCGTGGTGAACGTGTCGCCGTCTATCTTGAGAAGCGCTTAGAGGCAGTGATAGCATTATTTGCTGCCTCTGCGGCGAGTGGTGTATTTGTTCCAGTGAATCCAGTATTAAAACCTGAGCAGGTGGCTTACATTCTGACTGATTGTAATGTACGGATACTGGTTACTTCACTGGAGCGCTTGAAATTACTACGAGCCGTTTTGCCATCTTGTCACGATCTGCATACGGTTGTTGTGGTAGATGCTAAAGATCAGCTACCGGTTATTGCCGGTCTTCTTGTTGTCAGTTGGGGAGCGTTACAGGCCGCAAACCAGTCTCGCGCGATATTGCCCACGATCGATAGTGATATGGCGGCGATTCTCTATACTTCAGGCAGTACCGGGAAACCTAAGGGAGTTGTGCTTTCACACCGCAATCTGGTGGCTGGCGCAAAAAGTGTAACGCAGTATATAGGAAATCGGCGCGATGACCGGATTCTGACCGTATTGCCGCTGAGTTTCGATTATGGGTTGAGTCAACTCACTACTGCTTTTTATGCGGGTGCGGCAAATGTTTTAATGAATTATCTGTTGCCGCGTGACATTATTCATATCATCAAGGAACATCAGATAACTGGCCTTGCGGCGGTTCCACCATTGTGGATTCAACTGGCTCAGTTGAGTTGGGGGCGGGTGTCCCCGTTGCGCTATATCACCAATTCAGGTGGCACCATACCGCGCGCGGCACTGGACCAATTGCGCAATGCCTTGCCGGAAACAAAAATTTTCTTGATGTATGGCTTTACCGAAGCCTTTCGTTCAACTTATCTAGCTCCAGAGGAATTAGATCGGCGTCCAGATTCAATCGGCAAAGCGATACCGAATGCTGAAGTGCTGGTGTTGCGTGAAGATGGATCGCACTGTGTTCCGGGTGAACCCGGGGAATTGGTGCATCGCGGTGTCTTGGTCGCGATGGGTTACTGGAATGATGTGGAAAAGACGGCGCTGTGTTTTAAACCGGTTAAACCGCGTCAATCTGGTTTGCCGCTTGCGGAAATTGCGGCTTGGTCGGGCGACACCGTGCAAATGGATGAGGAAGGGTTTCTATACTTCATTGAGCGTCGCGATGAGATGATCAAAACCTCGGGTTACCGGGTCAGCCCGACGGAAGTGGAAGAGGTCATTTATGCCACAGAATGTGTGACAGAAGCCGCCGCCATCGGTGTTCCGCATCCGGTTCTGGGACAGGCAATTGTGGTGATTGTGACGGCACGAAAAGATACTCAGTTGAACATCGATAATTTGTTGGCAGCGTGCAAACAGTGTTTGCCTGCCTATATGCTGCCGGGTCATATTGAAGTGCATGAAGGGAGCTTGCCGCGTAATCCAAACGGTAAAATAGACCGTAAATTACTTTTTCAGGAAATGCAGCATCTATTTGCGAGAATCGATCAGTGAACAATTTACCTCCAGAACATGCACCACTCGTGCAATTTTCCGTGCAGGATAATTGCTTGCAAATAGGCGGCATTGCACTAACTCGGTTGGTGCAACGCGTAGGATCGACTCCATTCTATGCGTATGACCGGCAAAAAATAACAGAGCGGATTGCTTTGTTGCGGCAGCATTTGCCGGAAGAAATTTTGCTGCATTACGCGATGAAGGCAAATCCTATGCCTGCGGTGGTACAACATTTGGCGGGGTTGGTTGATGGAATGGATGTCGCTTCAGCGGGGGAAATGAAAACTGCATTGGATACAACGCTATCGCCTGAGAAAATCAGCTTTGCCGGACCGGGAAAAAAAGAGCATGAACTGCGCAGCGCTATCGCTGCCGGTGTCGTTCTCAATCTGGAATCCGAGCAGGAAATGGAATTGGTCGCGCAATTGGGCGAATATTTAGGCATTGTTCCAAATGTAGCCATTCGAGTGAATCCGGATTTTGAACTCAAATCTTCCGGAATGAAAATGAGCGGCGGTTCCAAACCATTTGGCGTAGATGCTGAACGTGTACCTGATATGCTGAACCGGCTGGGGTTACTCGGATTAAATTTTGTTGGTTTTCATATATTCAGCGGCTCACAGAATCTGAATGCAACAGCAATTCAGGAGATGCACACAAAAACTTTCCATCTGGGTATTCGGCTCGCAGAACATGCACCATCGCCCATGCAGTTGTTTAATATCGGTGGTGGCTTTGGTGTTCCATATTTCCCCGGGGATCGCGCGCTGAATATTGCTGCCATCGGTGAAAATTTGCAGCGCCTGATTCCGCGAGTTAAACAGCATTCTCCCGATACCCAGATTGCGATCGAATTAGGTCGATATATGGTGGCGGAAGCAGGGGCTTACGTTTGCCGGGTTTTAGAACGAAAGGTGTCGCGAGGGCAGATCTTTCTCGTGACGGATGGGGGTTTACATCATCATTTGGCTGCTTCCGGTAATTTTGGTCAGGTAATCCGCAAAAACTATCCTGTCATCATCGGAAATAAAGTTCAGGGAACTGAAAGGGAAGTTGTTTCTGTCGTGGGGCCGCTTTGCACACCGCTGGATCTGTTGGCCGATCAAATGCGAATGGCCAAAGCATCGGTTGGTGATCTGGTCGTTGTATTACAATCGGGTGCTTATGGTTTAACTGCTAGCCCGACAGCATTTCTTAGTCATCCTGCACCGATCGAAGTGCTGGTTTAACTTCGAATCAAACGCGAAACAAATTGTTTTATTTGCCTTAGCGTAAGATTAATCCATACCGTTAACCACATCAAAATTCATCGCATTGCATCGGTCTGTTGTTTATTGTGCACAGGCTCGCTTCTTTATTGTAATTCTTCCATTAAATGAAAAAGATCTGTTGAATATTCGCTTTAAATATACTTAAATGCTTGCTGCAATTAACATATATTACTTATTGAATGAGAAAGTATTTGTTTTATGAAATTGGAAATAGAAAATGCACTATAGTTCCCACGCTTATTCGATTATGACGTTGCGCGAATGCGGTTTACTATTTCTACTCATTTTATTGACTAGACAAATTTGCTATTACTAATTCTTAGTTGAATGACTAAAAATTAGTCTGAATGATTTTTGAATGTGAATATAGCCGACTACTTATAACTCAACTGGGTGATTCGATGACTGAATTGTATGAAAATTTTCATAAATTCTTTGAAATTATTGTAGCTGATACAGCCGAGTTGCTTGAAAATGTTTATAGAATCCGGTATCAAGTACTATGCGTAGAAAAACGTTTGCCCGGGTTTGAACCTGAGCATTGTCCTGACCAACAGGAAAAAGACGGTTATGACAGTCATTCATGCCATGTGCTTCTGCGCTATCGACCGACCGGAGATTTTATCGGCACAGTGCGGCTAATTCTGCCTGATTCGTCAAAACCTGAAAAACTATTGCCAGTTGAATTGTATGGTCAGACAGACCCGATGCTGTGTGACATCAAAGCACTGCCTCGTCTGCAAACTGCTGAAATTTCACGTTTCTTGGTTGTCAGCCAGTTTGACCGGCGTAAAGATGAACGGCGTCGAGAGGGGCGTCGGAAAGAGGTAACAGAGATTGACAGCGATAATAGAAGCGTGCAAGATCGTAGATCCACAGATCGCCGTTCTGCATTAAGTATTGGATTGGTGCTTATGTCGGGTGTGATGCGCATGTCAGTAAAATACAATATCCGGCATTGGCTGTCAGTTGCAGACCCTGCTTTGAATAAACTGATGGGTTTTTATGGTTTGAATTTTAATCCAATCGGGCCACCGGTAAATTATCACGGCATTCGTCGGCCTTATTACGTAAAAGTCGAGGATGCTCTCGATAAAATGTACAAAGAGCACCGTGATGCCTGGGAAGTCGTAACTGAGTGTGGCGCATATAACCTCAATTCACATTAGGTCATGGAATAATACTAAGTCTGGAATCTGTTTCTTGAATTTATTTCGTTTCTCTAAACAAATCCAATTACCAAGGCATTGTTTGTTAAGGATTAGAGCCTATTTGTTTTTTGCTCTGGCCGTATGTCTTTTCGGTATAGAAGCTGAAGCCAGGGCAAATGATCAATATGAAATTGTGACAAACCCAGGAGTGCACGAGAAAACACTCTCGGTCAACTCATTGCGCTCTATTTTCAGTATGCATTTGAAAACTTGGCCTGATGGAACCAAGATTAGAGTTTTTGTATTATCCGATGACGATCAATTGCATCAAAGCGTTTCAAAGGAAAAGTTAAACGTATTTCCTTACCAATTAAGATCTACCTGGGATCGATTAGTATTCTCAGGCACAGGTCAGGCGCCTATTAAAGTCAATTCCAGTGAAGAGATGCTTGCCAAGGTTGCCAGCACACCAGGCGCAATAGGTTATTTATGGAGAGCAAATATTAATGAAAATGTTAACGTGCTCGAGATTAAGTAGCCTTTTTGTGAGCGCGACCCGGAGAATAACCAGACGGTGGGTCTTGTTATTTCTTGCCGGGTGCTTTTCAGCGCATGCGCAAGAACCCAATCAGACACAGAAACAATCTGAATCTGGCAAGCCGCCCGTTTGGCTGCAAACATCAGAATTGCCCGCACAAGCTACCGAATCGGACAGTGCGAAGAAAAAACCCGGATTGGTGAAGACAGCGGTAAATTGGTTTCGAAGAACAGATCTTCCCGCCGATCTGCAGGTCCATGGATTCGCCAGTCAGGCTTATATTACAACCTCAGATAACGATGTTTTTGGGAATAGTGATAAAGGCGGCAGCTTTGGTTTTACAGAAGCCGGGCTTAACGCCTCTGTGCGGCCATTACCGAGATTGTTACTATCCGCGCAAGTGTTGTCACGCAGGGCAGGCGAGGGGAACACGGGTATGCCGCGTCTCGATTTTGGATTCCTGGACTATCGGATATACTCGCATGAAGTGAATCAATTTGGTATACGCGTCGGCAGATTGAAGAATCCATTTGGTTTCTATAATGAAACCCGGGATGTTGCGTTTACGCGCCCGAGTATCATGTTACCGCAATCAATTTATTTTGATCGCACACGTAATTTGGGGCTTTCGAGTGAATCTGTGCAGCTCTATAGCGATGCAGCAGTATTTAGTTTGGGTACGTTCTCTACTCAATTCGGTGTAACGTTGCCGATCGTGAGTGACAAGGATACGGAAAGTTCGTTGCTTGCAGGCTTACAGAGAGGGCAATTAAATCGGGAAGTTTCGTACATAGGCCGCGGAATTTTCGAAACGAATGACAAACGCCTTCGCTTGGGTATCAGCGGAATATGGTTAAATACCTCTTATGATCCCAATAGCAAATTAAATGACTCAATAGGTCCTGGCGGATTACAATTCACCCCCATCTTTCTTTCTGCTCAATATAACGCAGAACGCTGGACCCTGACCTCTGAATATGCGTTACGCCACTTTAAATATGATCAGAATTTTGGTGTTCGAAGTCCAGTAAACGGTTTGGATTTCTATGGCGAGAGCTACTACTTTCAGGGTGAGTATCGGTTTACTCCGAAATGGGAAGGAATTTTGCGATATGATGTTCTCTATACCGATAGAGCAGATCGGGATGGCAGTGATTTTGTTAAGCGCACTAACGGTGTAGGTGTTGCTCATAGTCGTTTTGCCAAAGATATCACGGTGGGATTACGTTGGAATGTTACGCCACAATTCATGCTGCGCGCTGAATATCATCATGTAAACGGAACCGGATGGCTATCAACATTGGATAATGTCAGGGGCAGCACACATCAGCATTGGGATCTCTTCGCGATTCAGGGTTCTTATCGTTTTTAAGCAGAAATTCTGATGGAAAATAATTCCGGGAATCAATTAGAAAAAGCATATCTTACTCCAAGTATTAAGGGGCGTAAGTTCCGCAGCTTGAGATGGAAAATCTCTTTGGGCAGCAGTTTAATACTGTTGGCCGTTGTGATGATGTTTTGCTTTATTAGTTATCTGGGTTTAATGGCCAATTTTGACAATCAGCGGGATGTCGAATACAGACGATATTCCAGAGAAATCAATAGCCTGATCAAGAATACTTCGCAGAATTTATATCAGTTGGCTGAAATGATTCCGTTTTTAGACGGAATGAAAAATGCTTTACTCAAAAGTGATGGCGAGGGTATTAGCAGAGCTTTCGATCAACACTGGGCATTGCTGCAATTTCATAATGGGGTTGAGTTTATCCATTTTTATAATCCGGGGAATCAACTGAATGCAAGCTGGGATAGTTTGGACACGAATATTGATGGCAATAGCCTGCTGCCGACTTGGGTAAGCCAGGTCAATCAGTCTGAACGGCCGATCAATCCGTTGCTTTGCAGGGAAAGCTGTATACAGTACATCGTTGCGCCGCTACTGGTAGAAGGGAAGAAAGCGGGCGTAGTGGTGATGGGAATTTCTTTAGCCGATGTATTTCTGGCCTTTAAACGGATAGCGGGCGCGGATATTGGTTTGTTCATTAAGGAACAGAATAATCTGTTGCTTAATAATGATTTCGATTTTTTGCGCTGGAATGTGCATATCCCAGCGCTTACCAACAAAGAAAGAAATCGGGAAATTCTCAATAAAACCGCGCAGATCTATCCGGATATGTCGTCACTCAATGAGGGTGTTCAGACTCGCTGGAATGATCAATATCAACAATTAAAATTATTCCCCCTCAATTCGTATGAACCCGGAAAGGCCCATTTGGTAGTGATTACCGATGTGACGGCTGCGGTGAATAATATTCATGATTCCATCTGGAAAATTGCATTAATCGGCTTGCTTGGACTTATCTTCTCTGAGATTTTATTATTCCTGATTTTCACCCGGCTACTTGCAAAACTAAAAGATGTCGCTTTTGTGCTCCCGCTTCTTGCCAGCGGACAATTTGAGAAATTTCGTCTGTCACTGACCTCGACAGATCGCGCGCAGCGTTTCAGGGATGAAGTGGATACATTGTCTGAAGCCGCCGTGTCCTTATCACTCCAACTGGAAAAACTAGAGCAAGAAGTATCTACCCGGACAATGATGCTGATTGAGCAGAAAAATGCGCTCAGTAAAGAAAGAGATTTTGTGGAGAATTTGCTGGATACGGCACAAGCCATAGTTCTGACACAGAATTCTGAAGGCGGGATCATTTCGTTAAATGCGTATGGAGAGATGTTGACTCGCTATACGGAGGGTGAGTTGCTGGGTAAATCTTTTCTAAATATCTTGATTCCGGAGTATGAATCGCAAGATCTGGTTTCGCGCTTTAAAGAGATACAAGCCGGACAAAGAATGCAATTACGTCATGAAGCCATTACTCACTGCAAAGATGGGACAACGCGTCATGTAGCTTGGCTACACTCACATCTGTCCTGGCAATCTGCGGATGATCCGTCGATTTTATCGGTGGGGCTGGATGTTACCGAATATAAGCGAGTTGAGGGCCATCTGGCTTGGCTGGCCGATCATGATCCTTTGACAAACATGTTTAACCGGCGCCGTTTTAGCGAAGAACTGGAGCAAGTATTAAGCCGTGCAGAACGCTATCAGCACCCAGGTGCTTTACTATTTTTTGATCTGGATCGCTTTAAATATATTAATGACACCAGCGGGCATCAGGCTGGGGATTCGTTGCTTAAAATGGTTGCGGGTATGTTGGCTCAGACCATTCGAACAGATGATATAACTGGCCGTTTGGGAGGGGATGAATTTGCTATTATCCTGCCGGAAATCAATGCCAGTGGCGCAATCGAAGTTGCCAAAAAAGTATTGGACCAACTGGGCCTGGCACAATTAACCATTAGCAATCGGACCCATAAAATTTCAGCCAGTATCGGTATTGCATTATTTCCTGAGCACGGTGCTAATATTCATGACTTGTTGGCTGCTGCAGATCTTGCCATGTATCAGGCGAAGGCGATGGGGCGGAATGCCTGGTACCTGTTTTCAGACAAAGACCGTAGCCGGGAGCGGATGCATACGCTGGTTTACTGGAAAGAGAAGATCGAATATTCCCATTTACATGATAATTTCGTGCTTTATTTACAACCGATTATGCATGTTAAATCGAAGCAAATTTCTCACTACGAGGTATTGTTGCGTATGCAGGAAAAAGATGGCTCAGTGCTATCGCCTGCGGACTTTATTCCTGCTGCAGAACATACCGGGTTAATTCACGCGATTGATCACATGGTATTACGGAAAGCCATTGCTCAGGTCGCTAAAATATATCAAGCCGGGTTCAAGGTTAGCTTTTCAATCAATTTATCCGCTCATGCATTTAATGACCCCGAACTATTGCCAATCCTGAAACAAGAATTGTTAACGCAAGACATGGACCCGTCATGTGTCATGTTTGAAATTACGGAAACTGCAGCGTTAGAAGATTTACCCGGTGCACGTGCGCTGATGATTGAAATTAGAGAACTGGGTTGTGGTTTTGTACTGGATGATTTTGGTGTTGGCTTTTCTTCTTTTTATTATTTAAGGGAATTGCCGGTTGATGTGGTTAAAATTGATGGTTCGTTTATACGCAATTTATCTGAAAGCAGTGATGATCTGATTTTGGTCAATGCTCTTTGTAGCGTAGCCAGAGGGTTTGGTAAGAAAATTACAGCAGAATTTGTCGAGAGCGCGGAAATACTTGCTTTGATAGAAAAAATGGATATTGATTATGCACAAGGGTATTACATCGGCAAGCCCGCACCGGCGGCTACGTTTTTTATGAAGTCAGATTCTGAGTAATGAATACAAGCAATTGCCAGTGAATCACTGAAGCCGGCAGTTTACAGGGCTAAAGCGTGACAACTGACAATTGTTCCGGAATGCGTGCCGTCCAATTGAGTTTCTGTTGAATCGCGGTAACCAAAGCAGAAGAATTGCTGAATTCACCATGTACGACAAAAATATTTTCGGGCATTTTCTGGAAGTGTCGCAACCAGTTAATTAAATCTGCCTGATCGGCATGCGCCGAGAGCCCGCCGATGGTATATATGATTGCCTTGACACGAACATCCTCACCAAAGATCCTGACTTTCCGGGCACCGTCTACTAATCGTCTTCCCAAAGTTCCTTCCGCCTGGAACCCGGTAATCAGTATACTGCATTCGGATCTGTCAAGATTGTATTTGAGATGATGTTTGATACGCCCGGCATCACACATACCACTGGCTGAAATAATGATGAGCCCATGTTTAATGTGATTAAGCTGCATGGATTCCTCAATATCCTGCACGAAATGTATTTGTGGTTTTCTCACATTCTTATTCATCCACTGCAGCGTGTCGGAAGTTTCTTTATCGAGCAATGCAATATGTTTGAGCGTGATTTCTGTCGCCGCTCGCGCCATCGGTGAATCAACATAAATATCCATTTCTCCCAGCTTACCTTGACGGTAGAGGTCAATCAGCAGAAACAGCAGATCCTGGGTACGGCCAACGGTGAAAGCGGGTATGATCACATTGCCGCCCTTATGGATAAGTGTATGGTTGATCGCATGAACCAATTCATCCAAGGTATCGGGCATATTTCGATGCAAGCGATTGCCATAGGTTGATTCGATCAGCAGAATATCTGCTTGTTGGATGAAAGTGGGGTCACGTACAATCGGGTGACCGGGTTGTCCCAAATCGCCCGAGAATACAATTTTCTTGAAATCAGCGTGTTTTTTGATCCATAGCTCAATAATGGATGATCCGAGGATGTGCCCGGCATCCCGGAAACAACAGCGTACGGATGGGTGGGGATTAATTTCTGTATCGTAATTCACACGGATTAATTGCTTGAGAAGCACTTCCGCTTGAGTGACGGTATATAACGGCGCAAGCTCCTGTGTTGATCGGCTGCGATGACGTGATTTATTGCGCCACTCAATTTCTTTTTCTTGAATATATGCGCTGTCCTTGAGCATGACCTGAAGTAAATCCGCAGTTGCTTCTGTGCAATAAACCGGGCCTCTGAACCCCCATGCGCTTAACCGCGGCAGTAGACCGGAATGGTCGATATGGGCATGGGTTAGTAATACAAAATCGATCGTTTTAGGGTCGAATTTAAAAGCAGTACGGTTTTTTCTGTCCGCCTCTCGGCCGCCTTGGAACATGCCGCAATCGACCAGGAATCGTATTGCTCCGGTTTCGATGAGATAACTGGATCCGGTCACTTCACCGGCTGCACCCAAGAAAGTAAGTTGCATCGCAATAAATTCCTTTCAGTGATTTATAACGTGTCCAACACATGCAGCGTGGCATTTACCAGCAAATCTATTTCCTGCTCGTTGATAATATAGGGGGGCATGAAATAAATGGTTTTCCCTAGGGGACGCAGTAGTATTTGCTGCTTTAAACCTGCCTGAAAACAGTTCGCTGCAAACTCACAATCATTCGTTTCTACTTCAAAAGCCCATATCATTCCACAATTGCGGAAATTTCTGATTTTTGGATGATCTGCGAGCGGTGCTGCTATTTTATTCAAATAGGCCGCTTTGTTCTTGTTAGTCTCAATAACATGATCGTGTTCAAAAATATCCAGCGTGGCCAGTGCTGCCCGGCAAGCTAATGCATTGCCGGTATGCGAATGAGAGTGTAAAAATGCATGCGCTGTTTTGTCATCATAAAAAGCCTGAAAAACCGTATCAGAAGTCATCACAACGGACAGCGGCAAGTATCCGCCGCTCAGACCTTTCGATAGACATAGAAAATCCGGCGTGATGTCTGCTTGATTACAGGCAAATAGCGTTCCAGTCCGGCCGAAGCCAACAGCAATCTCATCGGCAATCAAATGTACTTGGTATCGAGTGCAGATTTCTCTGGCACGTTGCAGATAAACAGGGTGATACATGCCCATGCCGGTAGCGCCTTGAACCAGTGGCTCAAGAATGAATGCGGCGGTTTGGGCATGATTTTCTGCTAAATAGCGTTCCAGCACGGCGGCGGCGCGGATGGCATAATCTTTCGGGGATTCGCCGGTTTCCGCATAACGCCAGTCGGGTGTGGGAACATGTGTGCACGGCCGCAGCAATGGCGCATAAGTTTCCCGGAAGATTGCCACATCAGTAACCGATAATGCACCGAGTGTTTCGCCATGATAATCATTTTGCAAGCTGACAAAATTGCTTTTCTGTGGTTGACCACACAAAAGCCAATAATGAAAACTCATTTTTAACGCGATTTCAATCGCCGAGGCTCCGTCGCTGGCGTAGAAGCAATGCCCGAGTGTGCCGGGCGCTATTTTCTTGAGTCGCTCCGATAGTAATACAACCGGTTCATGGGTGAAACCTGCCAGCATGACATGTTCTATTTTCTCAAGCTGATCGTGGATTGCCGCGTTGATGTAAGGATTGGAGTGACCAAATAGATTGACCCACCAGGAACTAATCGCATCAAGATAGCGCTTGCCAGCAGCATCATAAAGCCATACCCCTTTGCCGCTCACAATCGGAACGAGCGGATAGGTTTCGTGCTGCTTCATTTGCGTGCAAGGATGCCATACAGATTCAAGGCTTCTAAGCTGTAGTTGCGATGCTGATAAAGGTATGTTGTGATTGATATTCGACATGTAATTTTTTAAACGTATCACGAAAATCTCGGAAGATAGCTTTCAAGCACAGTAAGCTACAATAGCGATCAGTCATTGTAGACTATGAGTGGTAGTTTTTCAGTGTTTTTGACCTGGCACTGGATCCTTGGTACATTCAGATCTGCCAAAAAATTGCTTATTCTTCTATGCGTATGTATCCAAATATTGACATTCATTCATCCGGCTTGCTGCCTGACGATGATCCGCAACGAATTTCATTGCACAATGAAGTGCATGCGCGCCCGAGTCAGCGGATTCGATTACCCGCACTGGTGATTTATGTTGTGGTCATCAATGATGGTATAACACGCGAGCAAGAGTGTGAGCACTTGCGCTGTCTTCCCGGCCAAAAGACGCTGACGCTTGAACAATTGCAGAATAACTTTCTACGCTTGCGATTGCAGGGCTATACCTTGAGATGGGAACGTCATAGCGAATTTACGCGGTACTCGCTTGTACAACATTTACCAGAAATTGCTCAATTGGGTGCGACAGATCCTGAGTTACTTTCTTACTTGACCTTACCGCAGGGGTGGTTGGCTGAAATTCCTGGCCGGACTTTCGCTGCTGTCAAACTGGCCATGGTGCATGGCGATCTGAACGAACCCGATGAATTGCTCATTCAGGCACGTAAGTGGTTTGGAGGGAATCCGATAGTGGCATCTCTTATCGGTCGAGATGAACACTCGCTTGCGGTGACGGATTTTATGCTGCGTCCTAGTGGTTTTGAACGTATGCTGGTGATTATGCCGCTTAATGCATCAGAAACGCGGGCAGGGCGTGTTTCGCAACGCTTGCTTGAAATTGAAACTTACCGGCTCATGGCGTTAAAAGGTCTGCCAGTAGCTAAGCGGCTTATTCCTGAATTGACCAGAGCGGAGCAGCAGTTGGCTGATATTACCGCACAACTCGAAAATAAAGCCGCTTCTGATCAAGAATTACTTGATACACTCATTTCATTGGCGACGCGTATCGAGCATGCCACTGTTGCGCATGCCTATCGCTTTGCAGCAACACAAGCTTACAATAAGCTGGTAACACAACGTATCGGCGAACTCAGAGAAAAAGCCATACCAGGCACTCAGACCATTGGCGAGTTTATGCAGCGGCGGCTTTCCCCGGCTATCGCGACAGTTGAAGCGACTGCACAGCGAATGAGTTATCTCTCTGCGCGTGTCTCACGAGCGAGCGCATTGCTACGTACGCGAGTCGATATTCTGACCGAAACACAAAATCAGCAATTACTGGAAAAACTGACTCGTGGTCAGGAATTACAATTGCGGTTACAAAGTACAGTGGAAGGCTTGTCGATTGCAGCCATTACGTATTATGTAATTAGTTTGTTGCTGTATATAGCCAAAGCTGGCAACGCTGCTGGCTTACCCATTCACCCGGAAGTGGCTGTCGGATTGATGATTCCTATCGTACTCTGGGTGGTTTGGCGCACTACGCGACGTATCCACGATAAATTTTTTATGCCGCATTGAGTTAGATATCGTGGAAAATATGACTGCATTATCTCTCTTGAGAAAACATTGGTTAAGGTTTTAATATTGATGTTTCAGAATTGGCTGCTTCCGCTATAAAGCAGGCATGTTAAAATCCCGAATTGAAAAAAATTGAAAAACTATGAATTTCTCTGCAATTACCGCTTTATCTCCACTGGATGGCCGTTATCAAACTAAAGTTGAGCCGCTACGAATTTATTTCAGTGAATTTGCCTTGATTCGTTATCGCGTTCAGGTTGAAGTGGCATGGTTTAAAGCGCTAAGTTACGAACCAGGGATTTTTGAGATTCCGCCTTTCTCATCTGAAACCAATACACAGCTGGATAATCTGGTAGCAAACTTTTCTGTTGCCGACGGAGAAGCAGTTAAAACCATTGAAGCCACAACCAATCATGATGTAAAAGCCGTTGAGTATTGGCTAAAACAGAAACTGGCAGATAATGCTGAAGTTGTGAAGGTGGCAGAATTCATTCATTTTGCTTGCACCTCTGAGGATATCAATAATCTGTCGCATGGCCTGATGCTCAAATCCAGCCGGGAACAAGTCATGTTGCCTGCGCTCGATAAAATTACCAATAGACTGATTGAATTGTCCCATCAATTAGCGGATGTTCCGATGCTGGCTCGTACGCATGGTCAGCCAGCCACGCCGTCGACCTTAGGTAAAGAAATGGCTAATGTGGCTTATCGTTTACAACGCGGGAAGAAACAACTCGAAGCAGTTTCCATATTGGGCAAGATCAATGGTGCGGTTGGTAATTACAATGCGCATTTATCCGCCTATCCGGATCTGGATTGGGAAAAATTTGCACAGTTATTTGTTGAAAAGCTGGGTCTGGAATTTAATCCCTATACGACTCAAATTGAACCCCACGATACGATCGCAGAATTGTTCGATGCGTATGCAAGGATTAATACCATTTTATTGGATCTGAATCGCGATATCTGGGGATACATTTCTCTGGGTTATTTCAAGCAAAAGACCAAAGCGGATGAAGTGGGTTCTTCAACGATGCCGCACAAAGTCAATCCGATCGATTTTGAAAACTCAGAAGGTAATTTGGGTATCGCCAACGCATTGCTACGTCATTTAAGTGAGAAATTACCAGTGTCTCGCTGGCAGCGGGATTTAACCGATTCTACCGTATTGCGTAATATGGGTGTAGCGTTAGGGCATACCCTGCTGGCTTATGATTCCTGCAATAAAGGGCTCAATAAGCTGGATGTCAATCCGGCACAATTACTGGCTGATTTGGATAACACTTGGGAAGTTCTGGCTGAACCGATACAAACAGTGATGCGACGCTATGGCATTGCTAACCCTTACGAGCAACTGAAAGCGTTAACGCGCGGCAAGAGTGGTATTACCAGAGATACGCTGCGTCAATTTATTGCTGATCTGAGTATTCCTGAAGCAGAGAAAGATCGCCTGCTGGCATTAACTCCCAGAAATTATATTGGCAAAGCATGTACTTTAGCCGTAAAAATCAAAAATTGATCGAAAATTACAGCCAGAGTAATGCATGGAACTGACGCGCTAATCCATACAATTTGGATAGCGTGTGAATAATTTTCAATTATCGGCTTGAAATTTAAAAATGCAGCCCCAATATCGCTTGCACAGTCATTAGGAGGTACGATGCAAAGCCCAGAAAATTCAAATAATCCAGAAGATAACTTAGCTGAATTACTCAATGCGAAAGAGGAAACCAAAATACCCGGAATAACCAGTGATTCAACCATTCAAACCGGAGAAAACCAAGATCTGCAACCCAGCCTTGAGCAGTTATTGAAAGAAGCTGAGATCAGGGCAGCCGAACATCATGATGCTTGGATACGTGCCAAAGCTGAAACAGAGAATATTCGAAAACGTGCTCAAAGTGATGTGACTAATGCGCATAAATATGCGATCGAGAATTTTTCTGCTGAGTTGCTGACGGTAATGGATAGCCTTGATGCGGCATTGGCAATTGAGAATGCAAGTGTAGAGAGTTATAAAAATGGTATGGAATTAACACTAAAACAATTGACCAACGTGTTTGATAAATTCAGCATTAAGGCGATTGATCCCAAAGGGGAGAAGTTCGATCCGCATCAACATCAGGCAATGTGTACGGTTGATTCTGAATTGGCTCCAAATACAGTGGTTCAAGTCATGCAAAAAGGCTACAAGTTACATGAACGCATTATCCGTCCAGCACTTGTGTCGGTTTCGAAAGCAAAAGATACTTGAATTTTCCCGAAGTATCTCCACTTTTAGGTCAGTTGACAGGCAGAATTAATCTTTAAAAGGATCTTAACATGGCAAAAATTATCGGTATCGATCTGGGTACCACCAACTCTTGTGTATCCGTTATGGAAAACGGAAAACCTAAAGTTATTGAGAACTTAGAGGGTACGCGGACAACGCCTTCTATCGTTGCCTATACGGAAGATAATGAAGTTTTGGTGGGCGCCTCGGCGAAACGCCAGGCGATTACCAATCCTAAAAATACGTTGTTTGCGGTGAAACGTCTGATTGGACGCCGTTTTGACGAAGACATGGTGCAAAAAGACATCAAGATGGTGCCTTACAGCATCATCAAAGCTGATAACAATGATGCGTGGGTAGAAGTGCGCGGTAAAAAAATTGCGCCACCGGAAGTTTCCGCACAAGTATTGATAAAAATGAAGAAAACAGCCGAAGATTATCTGGGTGAGCCAGTAACTGAAGCTGTCATCACAGTGCCAGCCTATTTCAACGATTCACAACGCCAAGCAACTAAAGACGCCGGACGGATTGCCGGTCTAGAAGTGAAGCGTATTATCAATGAACCAACAGCCGCAGCATTGGCTTTTGGTATGGATAAGAAAGAAGGCGATCGGAAAATTGCTGTCTATGACTTAGGCGGCGGTACTTTTGATATTTCCATTATTGAAATTGCTGAAATTGAAGGCGAGCACCAGTTTGAGGTGTTAGCTACCAATGGTGATACTTTCCTCGGTGGAGAGGACTTTGATTTGCGTGTGATTGAATACCTGGTTGATGAATTCAAGAAAGAATCCGGCATTGATTTGAAGAAGGATATGTTGGCATTGCAACGTTTGAAGGATGCCGCAGAGAAAACAAAAATTGAATTATCATCCAGCCAGCAAACGGAAGTTAATTTGCCATATATTACTGCCGATGCATCGGGACCCAAACATTTGGCCGTCAAGATAACCCGTGCAAAATTGGAAAGTCTGGTGGAAGATCTGATAGAACGCACCGCCGGACCTTGCCGCACAGCAATTAAGGATGCGGGTCTATCCGCTTCGGACATTGACGATGTTATTCTGGTCGGTGGGCAAACACGTATGCCGAAAGTTCAAGAAAAGGTTAAGGAAATTTTTGGCAAAGAACCCCGTAAGGATGTTAATCCAGACGAAGCCGTTGCGGTTGGTGCAGCTATTCAGGGTGGCGTATTGCAGGGCGACGTGAAGGATGTCTTGCTATTAGACGTGACACCGCTGTCGTTAGGTATCGAAACGCTGGGTGGTGTAATGACCAAACTGATTCAGAAAAATACTACAATTCCAACCAAGGCACAGCAAGTATTTTCTACAGCGGAAGAGAATCAGACAGCTGTGACTATCCATGTGTTACAGGGCGAACGTGAGATGGCATCGGGTAATAAGAGCTTGGGGCAATTTAATCTGAGTGATATTCCGCCTTCACCGCGCGGTATGCCGCAAATCGAAGTGACATTTGATATTGATGCAAATGGGATTTTGCACGTATCGGCCAAAGACAAGGCCACTGGCAAGGAAAACAAGATCAAAATCCAGGCAAGCTCCGGTTTGTCGGATGACGAAGTCGAACGCATGGTAAAAGACGCCGAAGCGCATGCCGAGGAAGATCATAAGGCACTGGAGTTGATTTCCAGCCGTAATCAGTGCGATGCCATCATTCATTCGGTTACAAAATCGTTGAAAGAATATGGCGATCAACTGAGTAGTGATGAGAAAGCTAGAATTGAGATGGCATTGAAGGATGCAGAAGAAGTGCTCAAAACTGATAATAAAGACGACATCGATGCCAAAACACAAGCGTTGACCGAAGCGGCGCACAAACTGGCTGAAAAGATGTACCAGCAAAAAGATCAACAAGGCCAGCAAGCTCAACCTGAATCAGGGGCTTCATCCAATCAGGGTGAAAAACCAGTGGAAGGTGAAGTGGTTGATGCAGAGTTTGAGGAAGTCAAAAACAAGAAATAAATTTTCATTCTGCCCACTGAAGCGCAGAGACGCAGGAAGAGAATTTTCGAATTCTTCTGCGTGCTCTGCGTTTTGGTGTTTGATGTGGAATTTAAATTCTTTTAAAAACCAAAGCAGTATAAATTTTATCCCGGTAGCAGGAAATCAATATGAGTAAGCGCGATTACTATCAAGTGCTTGGTGTCACCCGTGATGCCGATGAAAGTACAATCAAAAAAGCCTATCGTAAATTGGCAATGAAATATCATCCCGATCGGAACGCCGGTGATGTTAAATCGGAAGAGATGTTCAAAGAAGCCAAAGAAGCTTATGAAATATTGACGGATGCTAATAAACGCGCTGCTTATGATCAATTCGGCCATGCTGGCGTTGATGCCAGTGCAGCAGGCGGGGGCGGTGCGCAGGGATTCAGCGATGCATTTAGTGATATTTTTGGAGATATCTTTGGCGGGGGACGCGGTGGTGCACGATCAAATGTGCATCGTGGCTCTGATTTACGTTACAACCTGGAAATCTCCCTGGAGCAAGCGGCGCATGGAACCGAAACAAAGATTCGCATTCCGACAATGGAGCAATGTGAACCTTGTCATGGTAGTGGTTCCAAACCAGGGAGTTCACCGAAAACCTGTCCTACTTGTAATGGCCATGGGCAGGTAAGAATGCAACAGGGATTCTTTTCTATCCAGCAAGCATGTCCCAAGTGTCACGGCGCTGGCAAAATTATCGCGAATCCTTGCTTAACTTGTCATGGAATAGGGCGCGTAAAGCAACATAAGACACTGAATGTAAAAGTTCCGGAAGGAGTTGATGATGGTGATCGTATTCGTATATCAGGTGAAGGTGAGACCGGAGTGAACGGTGGACCGCCCGGCGATTTGTATGTGGTGGTTCACTTATCAGCACATTCTGTTTTTCGTCGTGATGGTGATAATTTGCACTGTGAGATACCGATTAGTTTTACTGTGTCCGCGTTAGGTGGAGAAATCGAAGTGCCCACCCTAGAAGGGCATGCCAAAATTAAAGTGCCATCTGAAACGCAAACGGGAAAGATTTTTCGTTTGCGCAGTAAAGGAATCAAAGGTGTGCGCAGTCGTGAGAAAGGCGATTTGCTTTGTCATGTCGTTGTGGAAACCCCGGTTAAACTGACAGCGCGTCAGAAAGAATTACTGGAGGAGCTGGAGACAATAAGTCTGAATGATGGCCCACGTCACAGCCCTCGTGCTAAGTCTTGGATGGATAAGGCGCGTGAGTTCTTTTCAGAATGATTGTAATCCAATAGATACGATTCTTTATGAGAGTAGCACCTTCAATATCGGTCTCCAGATGCTTTGGATCAATTTGCAGAAATGAAGAAAGATCCTGTTATAGTATCCCCAGATTTATCTCGCTTAAAGATTCTTAACCCATCTTTAACATCACACAGCAAATTTTTGCTTGGTTGATTTTTTAACGAATTGATTATTATTGTGTATTGCTTTTAAACCTGCCGGAAACTGTTTTGTTGTGCCATAATATTTTTGACCGCATAGTTTTTCCTCTTGCTTTTTCTGTAAAAGCAGGGAATGTTTATCCGTCGAACCCGAACTAACAACACGGCTCTTAAAGAGAGCTTGTTAGCCTGACAGTATCGGGTATTGCTAGTGTTGACCACATCCGCTGGGATGCCTTCCATGAAGGAAGCGATTTGCCCACACAAGTTGAAGCCTACAAACAGTGTTACGGATATTATCCACAAAGTGTGTTGGGTGACACTATTTACGGTACTCGAGACAACAGGCATTACCTGAAGGAAAAAGGCATTCATTTTGCTGGCAAACCATTGGAGCGTCCTCCCAAGATAACAGAAGATAATCGAGCACAATTTAAGCAACTACAAAAGCAACGGCGTGAAGACTAGCGGCAGCGTATACCAATTGAAGGTAAGTTCGGACAAGGCAAAAACGGCTATAACCTGAATTACATCCGTGCCAAAACAGCACGTACCAGCGAAGCATGGATCAATAGCATCTTTCTGGTCATGAATCTGATGGTGTTGTTGAAGGTTTTTATTTGCCTTTGCGCGCGCAACTATAAATATTGCCAATTGATGTTTGGTTGCTGCTTAAATATATTTCAAAGCATCAAGAAAAGATCAGGCTACAGCCACAATGTCTGCTGACTTTCTGAGGAGACTCTATTTAAAGACTTTAACTTGCAATTCCCCGTGGTCTTGCCACGGGGATAGGTGCAGGGCGCGCGGAGCAAGTTTATTTAAGCTATTGATTCTTTTCTGCGATGCGCCATGAATCCCAGTAAGCTAAATCCGACTAATAACATAACATAGGTTTCGGGCTCTGGAACTGCCGATACGGCTTGAGGAAGATAAACCGAGCCTCCAAGATCAGCATCCTTGAAACCGATTACAAAGAACTGATTATCTCCGGCAGCGGTTGTAAAATCATTGTCGTTGGTTAATATGAGTGTGTGATAAGTTTCGGTACCAACAATTACGTCATCACCAAAAGCCGCGCCTTCCAGCTTGGCCGGGATGTTTGCATCAGTAATGCCGTTTGCATTAAGCAATGCTCTGATATCAAGGAACAAACTTTTATCCGGATGCCCTTGATTAGCTAACAGATTTGCTTGGCCACTCATACTCGTTATGTCGGTAGCACCATCCAGATCAACCTTCCACAACTGCTTGATCGCCGCATTTGAGCCATCACCTAGCCCCTTACCATCCCGTTCGAGAACCAGGAATTCATGATTATTAATGGCGAGTATTTCACTGCTGTTGTAATTTTTTGTGCCAATCTGGTTGTCATACGCAAATTCATGCGTTGCACCGGTCGCAATGTCTATTGAAACTATGCGATTGGCCCGTCCACCATCGCCACCATCCTGCAACAATGGGCTTTGCATAAAACCGAAGAGAGTTGTGCCATCCGGGGAAATAGCGAGTCCTTCCATGCCTTTGTTGGCAACCCGGCCATCGGTATTGCCGCTGATCTCTGCGGCACCATTTGAACTCAGGTTCGCTGCGGCTAAATTACCTGGCAAAACGAATGAATTGATACGCTCGCCAGTCTGGCGATCAAACTGGTAAACATAAGGACCGTATTCATCTGAGATAAACACGCTTTTACCATCGTTTGAAACACGAATGCCTTCAGGATCAAGACGTCCGTTATTTGGATTGAGCGAGCTGCCGGCTCCAAAATTATCCGAGCGGCCACTGAAATAGTTAATCGTCGCAGTATTTAAAGCGGGTGCGGCACCGGTTGCGTACGTCAAAGATGTGGCGCTTGAAAGCAAAGTGGTATCGTCTAAGGTAGTTGTAACTGTGAGAGGTAGTGTGGTGCCCGCCGAATAGCTTAAGCCGATTGTATGAAAACGGGAGATATAGGAAGTGGTGTTATCCACGGCACTTCCTCCGGTATAGGCGAGAGCGTTCGGACCTCTATCTGGCAGTGCTAGGAAGGTATTGTTTCCGGCATAGGCAAAGCCAGAACCCATTCCACCCAGAAGATTAGCGGAGATTCCACTTTCGAGTGTGCCTGTCAAACCTGACAAATCGCTTCCGGTACCTGGAAGACTCCCGATACCAAGCAATACTGGTGTTGCATTTGCAACCGGCACTGCCAATGAGATTGCCAAAAGTACTGGTAGCATTATTTTTGATTTTTGTTTAAAAGTTATCATGTTTATTTCCTTTGAGGTTTAACGAGATCCCGCCAGTCAATACTGACACCGGATAGTCTTGAATTTTTGCATGGGGGAATGACAGCATCATGACAAGAATATTAATCGAATGGTCATGAACAGTAAAAGGAGAGCCAAGAACATGTGTTGATAGCTTTGAATCTGCACTTTCCGCAATCTTGGCCATTATGGACATAAAACTCTGAGGAAATTGATCTATCAAATTTTTTTGGTGAATTCAAAATTCTTAGAAATTCCTTGTGAATCAGAAGAAAAACTTACTTGCTCCCAGCGAAAGCTTACCAATGCAGGCGCCGCAACAGCGATATCTTTTTATTCTGATGGGATTGCATGCGATGCAGGATGTCATCCAATGACTGGATTGCTTCGATAATATGCGATCCTTTATTCAACATAACGCATTCGGCACGCACACCCATCGCCGCATCGGTTATTTCAGCGCGACTGGGTTTGCCGCTCTTGGATAATCCCTCCAATACCTGCGTAGCCCATATCACCGGTAAACGCGCCGCCTCAGCCAACCAAAGAATTTCTTCCTGTAATTCCGCCAATCTTTCATAGCCGCATTCCACCGCCAGATCACCACGCGCAATCATTACACCGACATTTGATGATCGCAGCAAAGTCAACAACAGTTCCGGTAGATTCTCAAACGCAGCGCGCGTTTCGATTTTCAGCACGATCCCCAATTTTTCAGCTTTCAACCGTTTCAAATGCTTTTGTAATAACAGAATGTCAGCAGGCCTTCTGACAAATGAAAGTCCGACCATGTCTGCATGTTTCACGACAAATTCCAGGTGCTCTATGTCTTGTTCCGTCAGACCATTCAACTCAAGTCGGCTATCCGGTAAGTTGATGCCTTTATTCGCGAGCAGTTTCTCTCCACCTTCGCGGGCTTGCGTGATTTCAACGACTAATTTATTTTTACAGACACTGCGAATTACGCCACCGATTCTGCCATCATCAATCAGGATACGTTCACCTGGCTGGACGTTTAGAAATACTTCCGGCAAGGAGCAGGCAATACTGGCCGCATGCAGCAATCGTCCTCCCGCATCGAACTGGGCTGGCGTACCCGGCAAAGGTTCAGATGTGATATTCAGATTGTCTTCAATGTGCAAGCGGATCAATTCAGGTACTGGCGATAGCGTTCCGACAATGCCGGTACAACCCGTACGACGGGGATGTCCGGACACAGGTACCCGCAGGCGATTGAGTGCTATACCAGGCGTGATATAGGTGGTTTGACTGGATTCGCCCCAAAAGCCTGTTCCAATTTGACCAACCAATTGCACGCTACGGGAGGAACCCCGCGCGTCAGTAAACTCAATGATATCGCGCGATGTAAATTTTGTCAGCCAATCTCCCTGTATAGGCAGACAAGCATCTGCAGGAGCCGGGCTGGGAGAAGTATCGCTTTCGGGATGCAACCATATTCGCGCGGGTGCAATCACGTTGCCATAGAGATCTCGTTGTGGCTTCCATTTAAGTACAGCCGGACCTGGGGCAATTTCGCCAGTGCGCAACTTAGGACCACCCAAATCCATTAGGATACGGCAAGGCCTGCCGGTTTCACGACGCGCCAAATTGATATGCGCAATCATGCGGTTCCATATTTCAGGTGTATCATGCGCACAATTGATGCGGGCGCAATCCATACCATGGATGAGCATGTCTTTGATCAACGAATAATCGTCCGCCACTCCGCCTGGCATCGTGACCATGACCCGGACTCTGCGATGCGAGGGAGGCTTGCCAAATAACTGATTGGTGTTGCTTTCAAGCTGTGCCGCGCCTACCGCCTCTGCGGGAGGCACTATTTTGTCAACCGATTTCTTGCCTAATGCGCAGCTCAAAAGAGCAATGATCGCATTGAGATTGGCGAAGACATGCGATTCCATGCGACCTAACGATGAGAGACCCACTGCCGCCAATCTTTCTTGCAGCGACCGTATATCTCGTCGCCTCAAGACCAGGTAGTGAATCAGATTAACGGCACTGAATAGATGGGAAGGATGTACATGCTGCAGTGTTGTCGAGGATGAGTATTCAAGCGCCAACAGTTCACTCCGCAACCCTTCCAGCTCATTCAGCAAGCTGGCATAAGGATGCAACTTTTCAGATTTGCGCGAACCTAGTTTCTGTTTAATCATAATCCCAACAATTTTCAGGGATACGAGAAGTAATTTTATAAATTATAAAAAAATTTGATTACATAAATATGACAGATCACCAGTTGCACATACTTATTTGAAAGTTAGCTCAAATTACGCTGACTACGATGGGCGCCGATGGCTTGGAAAAATCACTATGCTATTATCGCGATGGTCTTGGTCTTGCAGCACAAGAAATCTTAGGCACAGAATTTGGTGCGATTGAAATGTGATGTCAAATAGGGAGATCAAGTAAATTTCTGTTAAATTTTAACAAACCTTGATAGCGGGTTTTGAACCGTGTATTCGCCTTATATCAAATGTATAATAAAAAATGACTTTATTTCTGCGTAAGAACCTGGTTGTTAGCATCGCATCAAATTCACAATGGAGTATCCGATGAAACTCAATACCCCTTTACGTTACCCAGGCGGAAGAAACAAATTATCAAGATTCATTAAGTTGATTTTTGAGCAAAACAATCTGTTAGATGGACATTATGTTGAGCCCTACGCAGGCGGTGCGGAGATAGCAATAAATTTACTAACTCGCGGCTATGTATCCTGCATCCATTTGAACGATGCGAATCCTGCTATATACGCTTTCTGGTGCAGTGTTATCAATCAACCGGAAGCACTTTGCAGAGCCATTCACGATGTAGAAATAACAATGAAAGAATGGCAACGGCAGAAGGCTATTCTAAATTCCCTTGCGAATCACAGTCCACTTGAAGTGGGATTCTCAATTTTTTTTCTAAATCGAGTTAATCGCTTAGGAATCCTCTGGGGAGGATCTATCAATGGAGAAAATCAGGACTGTCATTGGAAGCTTGATGCACGCTTTGATAAGGTTGACTTGATTCGCAGGATTGAGTTGATTGCACTGTACCATTCACGGATTCATCTCTATAACCAAAATGCGGCAGATTTTATTAAAACCGTATTACCGACACTTCCCGACAAAACACTTACTTATATTGTCCCCCCATCCTATGTCAAAGGGCGCGGGCTTTATGAAAATCACAATTTGCATAATGATCACGTAAGTATTGCAGAACTGGTCAAGGAACATATCACTCAGCACTGGATAGTTTTATGCGACAACAATCCGGAAATTATTGAGATGTACAAAGGTTATCCGACCACGATCTGTGATATCAATCACAACGCACGACATCACTGCAAAGGCGCTGAAGTTATGTTTTTCAGCAAAAAACTAATCATTCCTAACTTGCAGAATCCATCAAATCTAAAGACGGCTTAAAATCTTTGATACAAGCTATGATATGCCGCTGTACAATTTTCAGTAGGGTGTGTAAAGGCCAAAAATTCATCAAAATTGTACGAAAAATAGAATTTTAAAGCCTCTATCCATTCAAAATGGATCAAACTGAAGATGATCAGTATTAAATTCTAGGCATATATATTTTTTGCTAACTTTCGTTTTAGCTTTCTATTGGAAACCGACTTTAAATATTTTTTCAAACTTACCAGTTTACGCTTGCGGTCATGAATTTCTGGCCAGCACTTTAAAATACGCTTGACGTAGAGCAAAAAAACCGTTGTTTTGCGCTTGTGTTTGCCACTGGGACTTTGCAGTAACACTTGCTCTCTGAAGTGTTTATCAAGCTTACCGAGAATGCCGGCCTCTTCAAACGCTTCCAGTGCTGCTACCTGTCTGTTATTGAGCTTCTTCTCCAATTTTCCTGTGGGTATAATCCACTTTCGTTCCTCACGACTGGTTATCAGATATACCTTGAGCCTAGTTTTGCTCATGACGACAGGAACTACTGCGATGCGCTTTTTCTTATGATGTTGCTTGCTAGCCATAATCCCGTTTACCTTCCTTGACTGGATGGGCACTCTGATAGCGTTTATTTTCAATCATACCTAAAGCTGCAAACTCCGGCGGTGTAAAGCTAACGGCTTCCACTTTAGATTAAAACCCTACTGCTGATAATATCAGAGGTCTGTGTGATTCATTATAAATACCCTACTCAAGTCGATGACTATTCAGATAAAACTATATCGTGATTTTTCCAGCTGCACTTCCCTGGTCATGGATGATAGAAAATTAGATACTTCCTCATAAAAAATCCAGGCTCTTTCCGGCGCAGGTCCGATTTTTTCTCAATTAAATAGAATTTTCATCCCATCTCAATTGCTCTAACTTATCCACACTTTCTCGCGGTTTCTGAAACTTCTTTCCAAAGTTTGATATAAGCGTAATTAGCCTGCTGAGACTTAGCAAAAACATCGACAGGTGCTTTGTGTACGCCCATTTTCTCGATATCTGATGAATAAGGGATGATTGTATTCAGAAACATTTTGTATCTTGCCGACATGGCTTCCATCGTGGCTTTGTGCAGCGACTTTTGTCCTTGAACCATTGAGAAAAAAGGTACGATCTTATTCTGCGGATAATCATTTTCCTCAAAAAATGCCATCAGCTGCTCAAAAGTCCGTTCTGAAAGCGGGGTAGGAATAACAGGCACCAAAACCAAATTAGATGCGATAAATATAGATTCCGACAGATAGCTAATGGATGGCGGACAGTCTAGTATCACCAAGTCATATTCTTTGTTGAAGCCTTTTAATACGCGCTTCAACCGATTTTTGCGTTTTTTGAAGCCTGCCAACAGTGTATCAAAGTTACGAAAACTCAAATGTGCCGGAATAATATCCAGATTCTCAAAATCACTTGCTTTAATGTGTTTTACCAAGTTTTCATACGCATTAAAAAAGCGCTTTGCCCATTTCTTTGAGGATGGCTTGATTCTGAAATAAAAGGACGAGGCACCTTGAGGATCCAAGTCAATTAGTAATGTTTTTAACCCGGATTTGGCAGCCCAGTAGGCAAGATTGACCGCAGTAGCCGTTTTTCCGACGCCCCCTTTCATGCTGTAGCAAGCAATCACTTTCATTCTGAATCTCCTGTCTCTGCTGCCTCAAATACCAAATCAAATTCAATGGTCATATTTTCTGTGAAAAAATCTGCTAATGCGCCTTCAACTTTCGGACGTTCTTCTGTTTTCTTTCGATACAAAATTGCTATCAAACCACTCAAAGCTTTTGACATTTCAATCCGGGTATCATCAATATAACTGTTTAAAAACTCTATCTGGATACAATAATCATTGTAGTTACCCAATACTGTTTGTATCTTTTTAATTTCACTGACTATTTTGCCTGTACGTTTCTTTGGCAACAAATCAACAAAAAATTCGATCAAGTAGCGTAGCTTTTTAAATTCAATGCGTAATTCATGAATTTTTTCATCTGCTGACTGGCTATTAATAGCCGCGCTCATTGCTAACATTTTATGATAGCGTTTTAACAATAATTTTTTTACAGCTTGCAATACTGGTTTTGATGCCATGGGTGTTTGAAAAGCAGAGCTCTGAGATAATTCTGCTGCGCAGGTAGCGACATCGTTCCTATACTCGGTAGAGGACAAATATTTAGCCACTTTGTTTTTTTCTTGCTTGCGCTGCTTTTCAATTAAGCGATACAGCTCGTTTAAGCCACTCTCAAAATTTGCTGGCAACATCGCACGATAACTGTCTTGAGCCAGTATAAATACGTCTAGATCCCGAAGCTTATTCGTTTTGCCTGCAATTGAAGATAGTCTAGGTTTTAGCGTGTCAAGCATTGATGTCGGCAATGCTTGTTTTAACAAACTGATTAATGATCTTAGTTTTCGAACGTTAACTCGAAATTGATGCAAAAACTCGGTGTCTGTATCTGCAATTACACCACCAACATAAAGCTTTGTCTGAACAAGCATAGCAGTGGCCATTGCTCGTACCGCTTGCTCTGTCCGCATATCCTCCGTCAGGGATAGTAGAGCACCTTGTTTTGGTTCGAGGGCCTGAATACCTTGAACCATTAACAGGAATCTCAATCCGAAATGATTAATTTCCGCCTTAATGAAATGCCTGAGAAGCTGTGCAGCCCTGGTATAATATTTTGCATAGCCCCGCAGCGCTTGTAGTGTGAGATAAAGGCCAATTTTGTTGCCAACCATCGTTTGTGTTAAACGACCTCTCACCACTATTTTTTGATCGTCATTGCGCAATGAAAAATCCGTCTCAAGCAAGTTTATGGATGCGATAGGTAATACCGCGCGCAAACCAACTAAACTTTGCAATTTGTCTTTAACTTGATTCCCTGAAAATTCCCACCAGAATCTGGCTCCACTTGATGCGCCAACTTCGCCAATACAGCCAGAAGGATCAATGAGTTGGAATTGCTGTTTATTCACTTGGCAAAGCAGATAATTCGCCTTCCACAGATGAGAATCAAAGTCATCGTAAAATTGTAGATTAGAGGTTGTGCCCGGATTAGCCTCAATATCAAACTCAGAGGATATTTCCGAGAGAATGTCGGTGTTCCTGGCCACCTCATTTAATTCCCAGGTATTTTCTGGCAATGAATTCATTTTTAAATTTAGTGTTATTGTTTAAATACTTAAGTATATTGCTTTCTAAGCGTAACAAGGAGTTTCTTTGCCTAATTTAAGAGAGTATAAAAAAGCAGGGGATTCTCTGTAGCGACAGAATCTTACGAACACATAACAGAATATGCCTCTATCCCGCTTTCAGTTTAATTTGAGTACTAATCAAACAAGTATTGAGTAGCCGGGGCGAAGTTCTACATCTCATGTTCGCCGATTTGACGATACGCTGCAATATTGCTCCCAATTAGAATGTCTTGGAGTTCATAGACGGCTATGTAAACCCATGACGGTGCGGCAGTAAGACTGGTATTCGCAAACCGCCTCATTCAGAAAATAGTGCTGAAATTCCGGCAGAAAACGTGGAAAGGCAAATCGTCCTACTTAAGTACGTCGATAGGGGACAATCGGATAAGTATGCAGTATTCAATAAATGACTTACACGATACTGTAATAATTAATGACTAGTATTGTCATTTTATAAAACAAATTAGCTATTCATGCCGCGAAAGCAAAAGAAGATATATGTTCTTGATACCTCAGTTATTTTATACAACCACAACGCAATCTATAGCTTTGAAGAAAATAATGTAGCCATTCCAATCACCGTACTTGAAGAACTTGATCATTTTAAGAAGGGTAATGAGACAAAGAACTTTGAGACAAGGGAATTCATACGCATTATGGACAAACTGTCGGCAAGTCACTCATTGCAAAATTGGATTCCCATTGACAAACCGAATCACGGTCAATTTAAAGTGATTATGCAGGAACAGACAAATGGACTGGATGCTACAAAAATCTTTGGAGAAAACAATGCCGATCACCGCATTCTGAACACGGTCATTTCTTTGAATGCAGAATATCCAAAAAACAAGATAATCTTGGTAACCAAGGATATTAACTTACGACTTAAGGCAAAGTCCCTTAATATTGCTGCAGAAGATTTTAAAACCGGGAAAATCAAAGATTTGGAATCCTTGTATACCGGTAAGACTGTTATAGAGGGGTTGCCTAAAGGGATTATTGACAGCATCTACACGAATGATTTTTGTATGCCTGAGGATGTTGGCATTAAAGCTCCTATTCCCAATCACTACTTTATTCTGAAGAACAGCAAAACTTCTGTTTTAGTATTTTATAATCCAGTGTCGCAGAGAATCGAGCGCATTGAGAAGAAATCTGCCTACCGGATTGCGCCGAGAAATGCCGAACAAGTTTTTGCTTTGCATGCGATCATTAATCCGAATATAAAACTAGTCACTTTGCAGGGCGTAGCAGGGACGGGGAAAACGTTGCTGGCACTGGCTGGTGCGCTTGACCAGAAAAGGCATTTCAAGCAGATATATTTGGCGCGACCGGTAGTACCACTGAGTAATAAAGACATTGGTTTTTTACCGGGTGACATCATATCAAAGCTCAATCCGTATATGGAGCCGTTGTGGGATAACCTTAAATTCATTAAAAGTCAATTTAATGAAAAAGACAAAGAATATAAAAAGATTACTGATGCGGTCGATCAGGAAAAGTTGAAAATTACCCCTTTGGCCTATATCAGGGGCAGGAGCATTTCAAATGTCTTTTTTATTGTGGATGAGGCGCAGAATCTGACCCCCCATGAAGTAAAAACTATCATTACACGCGCAGGTGAAAACACCAAGATCATATTCACCGGCGATATTTACCAAATAGACACGCCTTATCTCGATTCCCAAAGTAATGGATTGTCTTATCTTATTGATAAAATCAAGCATCATGAAATCTATGCACATGTGCGATTAGAAAAGGGGGAGCGGTCAAATCTGGCTAACTTGGCTAACCAATTGCTTTAAGATTGCGGGCTTGTTTATGCTGGAATCTCATTCGGCTAATAACCCGTGTAGATTAAACCAAAGCGCTGCAGATGAGGAGTGGTATATTCAGAGGTTACAGTCTTTAAGTTGCAAGAGCCGGCTCATACGAGCTGAGCTAATTTGACCGGCTCTTTTGAAAAGATTGTGATTATTTAAGATTCATACAATTAGCATAGTAAGTGACGGTTGCTGGCCAGTCAGAAAATATCCCTAATATACGAACATCTTTCGCCAATACATGTAAGGCATTAAACATGTCCCCATCATTATTGATCACGCTGTTCTCAATATGGCTTGGATTTGGGTTTTCACCGTTAAGTGTTTGATAGTAGAACCCCCCCCCCTGTTGCCAGCGGGCCAGATCGTTCAAATGTCCAAGCGATGATATTCAATCCTGCTTTTTTAGCTTGGTTTGCATACAGTGAAGGAACAATTTCACCTTCTTCAAGTTCCAGTAACATCCACATCGGCGGTGCGATAATCTTTACACCATCAGACGCCAGCTGCTCCATAGAGGGTGACCAGGTTGCAGGGTTGCGGTGGTCGAAGGCAGGATCTTCATAACGGCCATCCAGATAAACAGCCTGTTTCCCAAATTCAGGCTCGCTTTGTATCCAGTATAAAATATCATTGATATCAAATGACTGTGCCCACACTTTAGAAGCAGGAATGCCAGCTTCTTTATATTCATTAATCATTTTCTGCGCATAATCTTTTTGCGAAAATCCATTGAATGGCATAGGCACACTGGGAGACTTAAGCTCCGGAGTCATTTTTACTCCCAGTCTCCGAAATAGCGCAATGCTTTCCTTATGAGTTAACAAAGTTCCGCGACTGGCATAAAGATCGGTTCGCCAATTTGGTGTGCCTTCCATAAAATCACTCACCGTCGTTGCTAATGGATCAGAACCATCCATTTTGCCTTTCAAAGATTTAAATTCAGCTAAAGTGATGTCGCTGGTACAGCACTGTGCTGTGGCGGCACTGACCAGATTGCCGTTGTTATCAAAAACTGCAGGTTGAAATGGTACGGAACAACGTGAAGCTAATTCAGTTTCAAGAATATTGGTTGTGGTATGCAGATCGCATTGAGAATGGCGGCATACTAATTCTTTATCCTGGGTAAAGGTGACATCACACTCTATAATGCCCGCGCCCATTTTCGCTGCTGCTTGATAAGATTCTTGAGTGTGTTCTGGAAATTGTAGCGCCGCTCCGCGATGTCCAATAGAAAAATCAGTTCGTTTGAATGGGCCTGTTTCACAACTTCCCAATTTTTTCTTAAGTGGACCATCGTCCATATCATTGATTAAAAAAAAGGGGCGTGGACCTAACTGAATGCTGAGATTCTTACCCTGATGGTAACTTATTCCGGATTCATCCCCATTGCCAGCAAAACTTGCTGTGGATAGTGAAAAAGCAATTGCAGCTGAGCCAATCATGGTTGTACTAATCAATATTATTTTACTCATACATGCCTCCTGTGAGTTATTCGTATATTCATAGACCCTCTGCATTGGATATAGCATCGGTATCCATGCTGTATGTTATTGAGCAAACATTTCAGGCATATGATTATTCTATGAAGTTTAAGTGAATTTAGGATGAATTGATCTTGTGAGCAGATTTGAAAGCCTCTTGGCCCAGCTCTGCATTAAACAACTGGCTACCACTGGTTTTCATGGCTGAAGCAAACTGTTTCTTTTTGGTTGGAAGCACCGGGACCGACAGAAACTATCGGGTGATTTTTTGGCAGTTTAGCTTTCCACTTGGGAGGACGTACAAGTTGCTATAACGCCAGTAAGTACTTTGATAATTATTCGATCCTACGATGGAGCGAGCTTTCTACTGAAAGCTCGCCTATTCAGATTATTGGCAACTATTCAAAGGATCAATGCAGTACGCCACACTCGTTCAGCTGAACGGCTGGGACTTGCTCGGATCAATGGTCAGGCGCAACCATTCGGAAGGTGCTGTAGTTGATCCCTGTACGGTAATACGAGTTAGATTTGGCGCAGCCTGGGTGTGATGGATCACGCCAGTGGCGCTGGTACAAGGCATGCTGCCCGCCATGGATATCACTCATGTGAATTAAGTGGCTGACAGTGGCTCCGCATTGACGGAATCTGTCAGTAGGTGGGCATTATCTAGTAGATTCTTATTGTATGGCCAATCTCCGATCACCGCGATGGTGATGGGGAGATCAGAGTGTTCGTCTTCATGATTTTTGTCGATAGCATAGGCGGAAGTTGTATAAATTAAGCCGACGGCGCACAAGAACGAGGCCGGTAGGAAATTTTTTAAGGTCAAAAAAGACATTTCCACTGTTAGTTGTCCCTTATAAATTCTAGATTGTTAGGAAAAGTGGCCGCCTATGCACCTATGAGCAGAGCGGCAGGTTAACCTACTACCAGCGCAAGCTATATCGCTGGTAAATTGATTATAAGTAGGACACATGACAAAACTTGTGTCCATTTTTTGACAAAAACTGCAGAACACGGGACACAGCAACAATATGCTATTAAATTGGAATAATCGCGATCCGATTGGATGAAGTGCCTGTCAGGGCGGAACGCGACTATTCCAGATTATTCTTTTGCAGGTCGTCCTGTTTTGATTATTTCCACCTGGGCTACCGCTTGGAGTAATGCTGACCGATTGAGTTTAGATAAGCGTAATATTCCTGCGCGCATCAGTTCACTTTTTTTCACATGCACTCCTGCTTCCAGGCATTTCTTTTTCAGTTCAGCCAGCTTAGCGTAATCGCCTTCCGGTAGGGTAAAGCTATCGCGGATCATTTTAATTTTCTTTGGTTTATCTTTTTTTGATTGTTTCTTTGCTTCGTCCTTGGCTACAGGAAGCATTGTCTTAGCTTCTACGCTTGCAGTATTGCTAGGAATGTCCGTTTTTTTCACCGCAGCAACAGATGCTTTTGCGACAGAACTTTCAGCAGTTGGTGAGGGTTTTGTTTTTTCATTGGGTGTGGTTTTCTTTGTCATGATTAATCCCTTTAAAGTAGTGAATTGGAAATCGAGCATCTTAGATTACAAATAACAGTATAAACTATTTATACAGTATGTATCAATTATTGTTGTTATGCGTAAATCATCATTTAAATCCAATTTCTCATCAATCTACTACTATTCATTGATTGCATAACATGTTTGTAATAAAAATTACATATTGCTTTGCTAAAGTTGATCATGACAACTTGTTTGCAGGGTTATTGTATGGATGTAAATGTAAAAAGAATTTTACCTGATAGGGCAATTGATTTTTCTGCAAACCATGAATCCAGCCGTAGCGAGATATTCTTGCGGCTTATCCAGATTATCGAGCAGCGTCAGCTAACTCCGAACTTCCAACCCATCATTTCCATGGCTACGGGTGAGATCTACGCCTATGAAGGATTAATTCGCGGACCATCCAACAGTCCGTTGCATTCACCGCTCAGTTTGTTCAGAGCGGCTGGGCAATTTGGGTTGCTGCTGGAAGTGGAACGGCTGTGCCGCCAGGTTACGCTGGAAGCTTTTGTTCAACAAAAATTGATAGGAAAGCTTTTCTTGAACGTGAGTCCTGAATGCTTGCTTGATGAAAATTTTAAGAATGGAGAAACGCTGGATTACATGCGCTCACTGGGTTTAGAGCCGCATCGTGTCGTCATCGAATTAACCGAAAACCAGCCAACCTATGATTATTCTCTGCTGCTCGAAGCTGTGCGGCATTATCGCGCGATGGGATTGGAAATTGCCATCGATGATCTGGGTGAGGGATTTTCCAGCCTGCGCCTGTGGTTCGAACTCAGACCTGAATATGTCAAAATCGATCAGCACTTCATCCAGAATATCAATCAAGACCCGATTAAGCTACAGTTCGTGCGATCTATCCAGCAAATCGCGGAAAATTCGAGTACTCAGATTATTGCGGAAGGTATCGAAACCCATGCTGAGTTTATGATTGTTAAGGATTTAGGCATCTTACTCGGGCAAGGTTATTTCATCGCCCGCCCCAATGCGATCCCAGCGACCATCATATCGACGGATGCAGCCAACAGCGTGCATCAAAATGAAATTCTAGTTTTTCCCCGGAAGAATATCGTTATCCAGAAAACTTTGTCTACCATGAAATTGTTGATTTCAGTGCTGCCTGTTACACCTGAAATGGATAACGATGAGGTGTATAGCCGTTTTAATGAGCGCCTGGCTCTGGAGTCTCTGCCTGTGGTCGAACAGGGTATTCCAATCGGAATCATTACCCGCAACCGGTTAATCGATGCTTACGCGCGACCGTATTGGCGCGAACTGTATGGCAAGAAATCCTGCACCTTATTTATGGATTCGGCACCGTTAGTGGTGGATAAAAACATCAGTTTACAAGAATTGAGTAATGCGGTTGTTGCCGCCGGGCAGCGTCATTTGTCGAATGGTTTCATTATCACTGACCGGGGTCAATACCTCGGTGTCGGTACCGGTCATGATTTAATGCGGGAGATTACCCAGTTACAGATAACAGCAGCGCGCTATGCCAATCCGCTTACCTTGTTGCCGGGGAATGTGCCCATTGACGAACATATTGATCGTTTGCTGGAAAGCCAGGTCGGATTCTGCGTTTGCTATTGTGATCTGGATGCATTCAAACCATTCAATGATATTTATGGTTATCGCAGAGGTGATGAGATAATTCAGGTTACGGGAAATATGCTGTCACAAGCGTGCGACTTGGAGCGGGATTTTATCGGGCATATTGGTGGAGATGATTTCATCATTTTGTTTCAAAGTCTCGACTGGGAAATTCGCTGTCGCCATGCTTTAGCCAATTTCACGCGCGAAATTATACGTTTCTTTAAACCGGAGCATTGCGATCATGGCGGATATTTCTCGATAGATCGCAAGGGGCAGCGCGTATTTCATTCGCTGGTTACACTTTCTATCGGCGCAGTCTTGGTAGCCCCGGGTATATTTAGTTCGCACCATGAGATTTCGACCATCGCAACAACTGCCAAACACCAAGCCAAGCGCATACCGGGAAATAGTCTGTTCATTGAACGGCGAGAGCAATACTTACACCACATGGACCGGGTAGGCTCAGCGTAATGTGGCAATGGGATCAGATAATAGCTTAGAAATTTTGTGCGTTTGTGCGGAACATTTGCTTTAGGCTAATTCCAATAACTTCTGTACGCCGACCGGCTCTTCTTTAAGCAAAGGCACGACGGCATAGCGTTGTGCGTGAATAGACGAAACTGTTTCAATTTCTGTTAGCTCGTTACTAGCGCGCTGGCACAATAAGGGTGAGAGGACAGTGGTTGCAGCGACGCTGTTATTAATGATCCATGCCCAAGGTTCAATACCAGCACGGCGCAAATCAACTTGTAAGTTAGCGGCTTCCAGTACTGGCGTCGTTTCCGCCAATGTCACTAGCAATATTTTAGTTTGCTTGGGATTTTGCAGTTGCATCATCGGCGTTGCGTAATGCACGATGGAAGGGTCCATTTGTTTGATGACTTCGCGATGATAAGCGCCGGTAGCATCCAATAATAATAACGTGTGACCGGTTGGTGCAGTGTCCATCACGACAAATTTCTTACCCGCTTCCCGGATCATTCGTGAGAATGCCTGAAATACCGCAATTTCTTCGGTGCAAGGCGAACGTAAGTCTTCTTCCAGCAAGGCTCGGCCTTTGGCATCCAGATGTGCGCCCTTGGATTCCAGGACATGCTGACGGTAACGCTCGGTTTCCACATGCGGATCAATCCGGTCTACCGCCAGATTAGCCATCGCCCCATTGAGCGTTTCGCTTAAATGCGCTGCCGGGTCTGAGGTGGTCAGATGTACTGGCAAGCCACGATGTGCGAGATTCACGGCAATAGCAGCAGCCAGTGTGGTTTTACCAACACCGCCTTTGCCCATGAGCATGATTAAACCGCATCCGTCTTTGGCAATTTCATCAGTCAAACTGGATAAACTGGGGAATGGGATTGCAGTATGCGTAATTTCTTTGCCACCTTCGTCAGGTAAAGCATCAGTCAGTAATTTCCGTAACGCGGTCAATCCGACTAGGTTGAATGATTTAAGCGCAATGCGGTCGCAAGGCAGTTGGCCGAGGACTTCCGGCATGGCCGCCAGAGCTTTTTGTTCGCGCTGGAAGATTGCGGCGGCTAAAGGATCTCGCGATGTTTCGGCTTGCGGCAGCATGCCATTGATCACCAGAAATTGTTTCGTCAAGCCGATAACCGTTAATTCTTCATGCGTCCGCGCTACCTCGCGTAACGTGGCTTGTTGCGCACGAGCCACCAATACCAATCGGCTACGCTCCGAGTCAGCGAGAGCATCTACTGCTGCTTTGTACTGAGCACGCTGTTTTTCCAAACCAGCTAATGGGCCAAGACAAGAGGCATCACCTTTGCCTGCCGCAAGAAAATCACTCCACGCGCCGGGTAATTGCAGCAACCGGATGGTGTGGCCGGTTGGTGCGGTGTCGAAGATAATATGATCGTAGTCTGCAGTCAGCACCGAATCGGTCAAAAGCGCGGTAAATTCATCGAAGGCGGCTATCTCAGTCGTGCAAGCACCGGATAATTGCTCTTCGATACCTTTAACTACTGCATCCGGCAGCACACCGCGCACCGGGCCGACAATGCGGTCGCGGTAAGCTTGGGCCGCCGCTTGCGGGTCTATTTCCATGGCGGCTAAACGGGGTACTGCGGTAATCGCCGTAACCTGATTTCCAATCGTGATACCGAATACCTGGCCAACGTTAGAAGCCGGATCGGTGCTGACCAATAACACCCGCTGACCTGCATCAGCCAGTGTTATCGCCGTGGCGCAAGCCAATGACGTTTTGCCGACCCCGCCTTTACCGGTAAAAAACAGAAAACGCGGCGGCTGATTGAGAAATTTGAGTTTGGTCATGATGGGATCGAGGTTACTTTAAGGAAGCTCTGATTAAGTCCTTCGACAGGCTCAGGACGAACGGTAATCTTGTCATTTCGAGCACAGCGAGAAATCTATAGTGTTGATTCGCAAAGATTCCTCGCTGTGTTCGGAATGGCAAAGAGGGATTATTCAGAATTTCCTTAGCAACAGCCGCCGCAACAACTCGACTCTTCGACTTCTTCCTCCAGAGGGATCCCCGCCCAGCGCGCGAGTTCGCTACGCTGCGGGTAGCGGCCTGCTAATGCCACTTCTCCGTCTACCAGTATTAATGGCAGCGCTTCAGCACCGGAGCGGTCCAGGAATCCTTTCACCGTAGAATTGTCTGCAAAAGCCATGGGTTGCTGTGCCAGATTAAAACGCTCGATTGCAACATCGTGCTGTTTGACCCAATCGACATCAGCGGAAAAACCGACCAATTCTTGGTCTACGTCGGAACCGCAAACGCCTGAGCTACAGCATGAAGCAGGGTCAAATACGTGAATAGTTGTCATTTTGATTCTCCAAGGTTGTGGTAATAAAGTTTCGATAGTCAAATATTAGCTGTTGTTTTCATCACAGCAAACTTCAGCGGAACTGCACGGAATGCCGATGCAGCAATTCTCGGTGAGATAACCCAATAACGCATTCATGGTTGCAAAATTCGCCGAGTAATAAATAAAGCGGCTTTCCTGCCGGGCAATGACCAGCTCTGCATGCGTCAATTCTTTTAGATGAAAAGATAACGTTGCATTAGGGATGTTTAATTCCTTGGCAAGCTGACCCGCCGGAAGCCCCGATTCGCCAGCCTGAACCAGAACCCGGAAAATCGTGAGGCGGGTTTCCTGTGCTAGGGCGGCAAGCGCTTTAATTGCAATATCCATTTCCATGTTTCCATAATATTGGAAATAATGAATTATGTCAATTCTTTTGCTGAAATTTATTCAGAAACCTCATTTGTCATTCCGAACGCGGTGAGGAATCTTTGGGAATTGACAGTTCTTTTAAAACGCCCTAATGGCCAAAGTCAGGCGACCTGGTCAGGCGAGGGGTGGTGCGGTTGCGTTGGTGTGCGTGGCGGCGTAACAACGGCTTATTGTTTTGCCGTCCAGGGATAAAGACGCGGAATGAATACCGTAAGGGCAACGGCAAGCGCTATCGCGAACAATGAGCCCACAACAAACACGTCCCAATTGTCGGGCTTGAGCGCGCCCAACGTGATGATCAGGAACAGCATGGGTAAATCGAGAAAGTGCGTGAATGCCGGAATATTTTCAGCGCGCGCTTTTTCCAGTTCAGGCGTAAATTCGCCAACGTGTAAAGCCTCTTGAGTCAAACGCCGCAAGCGCAAGAAGTAGATCCGGGTAACGGTATTGCCTTCGATGAACTCAAAAACAAACAGGAAGACCATGCCCGCAAGCCAGGGTATGGAAATAAAATTCCAGCCGCCGTAGAACTCAACAATCAACCAGGTACCGGAGATGAGGAGAACAATTGCACCCGGAACCACGACGCCGTCGTAAAACACCGCAATGTTGCGCACGGACTCGGAAAAACGCACCAGCTCACGCGATTGCCGGGATCGCAAATCACTCAACCAAACACCGATCAAACCGCCGCCAATCAAGACGGCACCGATGATGTGCGCGAGTTTTAGCAGTTCGTAGGTCATGGTTTTGGGTCCTTAGTGAAGAACTGCTGGACTTTATCGCGCAGTGTCAGGATAACTACCCAGGAGGTGAAATTCATTTCTTCTTGCGCTCCCAAGATTCAAGGACAAACAGTGCAACGGTATGTGCAGAATGAACCGCGAGGCGTGAGTGTCTTGACTCTATTTTGTATGATTTCTTTCCTGCACCGTGTGCAGAACTAGCATGGGTCCTCAGTGCGCCAATTCCATCAACGAGCGCGAATAAGCCCGTGAGAATAGTTTGTAGATCTTGATCTTCCACTCGACCGGGATCGAAACCGAGGTCTTTACGAACGACATTCCACACGGGTTTAAGGTCTTGCCTTGCAGGCATTTCGAGTCCTTGTTCCTCAATGTAAACTTTGCAGAGAGTTTCGAGAATATTGCTCGCAGCAGAAATGGCCTCCCGTGGATCTTTATCAACGTTCTCAAGTGCACGATTGAATTCATGTTCCAGTGCGGCGATGTCCCTCTCTCGAACAAACTCCTCAAGCGTTCTAGAAGGAATACCGAGGGCTCCAACAATTGAGCCGCCACGGACGTATTGTAATTCACAACGACCGAGAATCTTGGTTAGCTTTTCTTGATCTTGTGTTTGAGTGGGAGACGGAGTGTCTTCTGTAGTGTCGTCGAATGGGTTGTCTTCGGGAGGCGGCTCTTCCATGTAACCTTCGATTAACCGTCCGAGAACTTTAAGTGGTTGAACAGACCCATCTGTATTCGCACGGCGCAGCCACTCTTGAGCCTTCACCTTTTTGCTCCCTTCCGGAGGGGCGCCAGGAGCACCGGCATACATGAATAAGTTGTCCATCGAGGCGTGCGTTTCACGGTGGGACATTATCTCAGCGGCAATAGCAATCACGGGCGACGGGATAACTTTGCGCACGGGCTATAGTTCCAACTCTAAGAAAATTTCAGAAATAAAACGATTGATTGCGTAAAAATTAAGATCCAATGCGGCAAGCTTCATGATATCCCGTTATGTTTTATGAAAATTAATCAATTGATTAGCTCTTAATTCGATCATATCAGACTCATTTAGATTATTCTATTTTCTCCTTAGAGTTTTCAGCTTATTCTACAAGCAATTCTAATAGTTGATTCATGAAAAATACCGGTTAATCAAAGCTCAATCCGGTTTCTTCCATAAACACGGTCAATTCGTTAAGCACTTTTTGGATACTGGTGATATCGAGTCCGATGGATTTGGCTGTACTTTCCATTAGCGGATCGTCCCGTTTTTCGTTATAAATGCCGTACCCGGCGCATTTTGCCAGCAGATTCCCTAACGAGACGGCAAGCAGCTCTCGTGTAACGGATGTTGACTGGTCGAGGGCGTCGTGAAATTGTGCGACTATTGTGATTTCCGGCGGTAATTTCCAGATTTCCAGGAGCTTGCGGCCAAACAGGCCGTGATGCTTTTCCAAAAATGCATCCAGTGTGTCTTTGGAAGTAGCCGGATCAATGACATCCCGGGCTTGCAATTCCGAGATGACCTGCAGCAGAAAGAGCTTGCCGATATCGTGCATCAGTCCCATGAAGAACACTTCACAGGGTTTTGAGAGCTTGGCAAGTTGTGCTATCCGGTAAGAAGCATGAGCGCACGCTACGCCATGTTTCCAAAGATCCTTCAGCGCAGCCTGATATTTTGGGTTGCGCGCCATATATAACGCGCGATTCGCGATGATATCGACGTATTCCTTCGTGGTGCTCAGACCCAGAACATTGATCGCTTGATCGACCGTGGTGCTTTGCCGCAATCCGCCGTAGCGTGGAGAATTGGCTACGCTGATCAGCTTGGCACTGATCACCATATCTTTTCTGAGTAAAATTGCGATTTCTTCAATCCCGGCATCTCTTTGGACCAATCGATCCATTTCAAGACTGATGCTGGGGAAACTCGGCAGATTAATTTCTCCATTGTTTAAACGCTTGGCAATTTCCTGCAACATGGGCGCACGCTTGTGTTGGTTGGTTGGCAGTGCCTTGTCAGTTGAACGCACTTCAGCTTCACCACCTGTTTTTGCGTTGAGTTGCGCTTCCAGCTCCGTAATACGGGCTTTTTGAGCCATGATCGTGCGTTTCAATTCTCGCTGATCACTAAAAGCAAAGAGCATTTCGCGCACGGCCATTTCCAACACAGAATTTAGCTTGCCGGTTTTGACGCAATAATTGAATGCGCCGATTCGACGGGCCTCAATGGCGCATTGCGGGTCATCAGGAGGGGTGATGAGCAGAACTGGGATATAGGTTTTGCTGCAAACCTCCATCAGAAAATCGAGTCCTTGCGCTTGCGTAAAATTTACGTCCAGGATGATGGCATCAATCCCGTCGAGATTAACCGGCTTGTTATCCCAAGAGTCCATTAAGTGCAAAGTATATTTGCTGAGTACTGCCTGGAGCGAATCCAGCTCGTTCCGCTGACTGTTACAAATTAATAGCCGATTCATCATAACCCTTAACATTACAAATTCGTAAAATCGAATACTTTGAGCAGCGAAATGCTTACTTCAAAGCTGTAGTACAAATGTCATGACTTTTTCGGATTAATTACTTAAAACTTTACAGTAATTCCTACAAATAATTTTATGTTCTTAAATCTAAATGAGGATCTCAAACGCATTGAAATCGACAAAATACAGTGATCCCAGATAACCGATACCTGACTGGTTGGATTACTCCATGACGCAATAGTCTCTTAATAGGTACAATACCGGCAATTCTCGAAAACTCTCGCCCTATGGTTACTAACCCAAACATGTCGACTCCATCTTTAGATTCTTCCCAATTACGCATCACCATCGACCCGGCCTCGCTGGGGTTTTTAGATACTTCGGAATTGCTGCAACGGCCGTTATCCTGGATCGGACAGGAGCGGGCGGAAGTGGCTGTGCGTTTTGGTCTTGGCATGATGCAGCCGGATTATCATTTGTTTGTGCTGGGGGAAGCCGGGTCGGGGCGCACTTCGTTGTTGCATCAAGCGATGATTGACGCGGCGGCTGATCAGCCAGTGCCAGCGGATTTGTGCTACCTGTACAATTTTATCGCGCCTGAGAAACCGCTGGCTTTGCACTTGCCTGCCGGGCAGGGGCGAGTGCTGCGCCAATCGCTGCTGCAACTGGCAAAATCGCTACCGGCGGAAATCGCGCAATGCCTGAGCGGGCAAGACTTCAAGCTCAAAAGTGATCACACTGAGAAGAAATTCAAAACGGAAGCGACGCAAGCGTATGCCAAGCTGGACAAGATTGCGGAATCGCTGCATTTCACCATTCACTGCGAAGACGAACAAATTGTTTTTACTTTGCTGGATGAAAAGGGCGAAATTCTCACGGCAGAAAATTTATTAAAACTGCCCAAGGCTCGCAGGACGGAAATAGAGCAGGCCGAGCAAGCGTTACATGAGGCGATTGTGCTGTATTTTGAAGAATTCCAGTGCGTGGAGAAAGACAAGAATGTAACGTTGGCGGCACTCCAACGCCACAGCGTGCAACCTTTGTTGAACCTTGCGTTGCAGAAAATCCAAAATGAATTACCGGCACAAGAACGGCTGAAAACTTATTTTGAACGGATGGAATCGGATATTCTCGATAATCTGGCGCTGTTCGAAACGAATAACGCCGATGAAGAGAAGCGGGAAACGCAATTGCATCAGATTTTCTCGCGTTATCAGATCAATCTCGTCGTGGACAACGCGGATTTGCACGGCGCGCCGGTCATTATTGAAGATAACCCCTCTGCGTATGCATTGTTTGGCAGTATCGATTATCAGTTTGAGGATGGAAAACTAAAAACCAATTTCATGCGCATACGGGCCGGCAGTTTATTAAAGGCGCACGGCGGATATATTATGTTGCACCTGGATGATTTGCTGACGGATGGCCAGTTATGGGTAAAGCTACGGCGATTCTTACGCAGTAAGCGGTTACAAATCGAAGAGCCCGGCTCCGCATTAACCTCGAATACGCCTGTATCCCTCGAACCGGAGGCGGTGGACGTGAATGTCAAGATTGTCTTGATCGGATCGCGGGATGAATATTATGAATTGGAGGAAATTGATCCTGAATTCATGCGGCGCTTCCGTGTGAAAGTGGATTTTTCCGGAAGCTTCATCGCCAGCGCGGAAACCTACCAGGCATCGTCTGTTTTTGTCGCGCACGCCTGCGAAGCGGCAAAGTTACCGCATTTTTCTGCTGCTGCAGTCGCGCGGTTACTGGAAGAATCGCACCGGGAAGTGGAGGATCAAAAACGTCAAAGCGCAATTTTTGCGCGCACCGAAATGCTGGTGCTGGAGAGTGCCGCCTTATGCAGTGCCCGTCACGGGTGTGTCGTGGAAGTGGCGGACATTTCCGCAGCGCTTCAAGCGCGCACACTCCGGCATAACTATCCGGATTTGCGCTTGCAGGAATCCATTATCGAAGGCGAAATTGCCATTACATTACAGGGTGCTGAAGTAGGACAACTCAACGCATTGACGCAGATCGATTTGGGCGATCATCGCTTTGGTACGCCGGTACGCGTCACTGCACGCACTTTTGCCGGGGAAGACGGGGTGCTGAATATCGCCCGTGAAGTGGATATGTCCGGACCGATCCACGATAAGGGCATGTTCATATTGCAAAACTACCTGACCGGACTCTTTACGCATATTGCACCGATTGCACTCAGTGCATCGATAGTTTTTGAGCAGGAATACTCCAGCATCGAGGGGGATTCCGCTTCCTGCGCCGAGTTTTTCGTTTTGCTGTCATCGCTGGCGGAAGCGCCGCTGAAACAAAGTATTGCGGTGACCGGTGCACTGAATCAATACGGTGAGGTGCTGCCGGTTGGCGGCATTAATGACAAGATTGAAGGTTATTTCAAGTTGTGTGAAAAAATGGGTTTAAACGGTGAGCAAGGTGTGCTGATTCCACACCATAACCGGCAACACTTGGTACTGGATTACAAGATTATTGAAGCCGTTGAGAAAGGCTTGTTTGCGATTCATACAATGGAACATGTGACACAAGGATTGGAATTGCTAACCGGCTGCCCAGCGGGACTTACCGAACAAAGCCGGACAATGGGTTACTCACCGGATACGGTTCTGGGGTATGCGCAGCGAGCGTTGCTGGTTTTCCGCCGCGCTTGTCAATTGACCCAGCACCCTAAAACCGAGCATAGACGACTGCCGTCGCGCACGGAAAAATAGTTGTACCCAATAGTGACGGCAAAAGAATTTGTCGATTTCTGAATTTTCTTCTGAAATGGTTGCTTTACATCAGCGGAGTATCGATGCGGTTGAAAGTTTGATTCATTTTAAGCCATAGAAAAACCGGCCAAACAAATTCAAATTTGAATTTATCTGACCGGTCTCTGGAATAAAAAAGCTAAGCGATAGTTAAGCGCTAATCGCTCTTTTTGCGAAACGGGATTTTCTTAAATAGCGGGATACACAACAAACCAATAAGCAGCCCTATCAGCATCATTCCATAGTTTTGGAAATTATTGTTGGTGAACGCCGTGATTTGTCTGACCATGGCGCTTTGTTCCGCTTTGTCGGAGATTTTGGGTAAGTTTTCCGCTTCGTAGGTGTCGTTGATATTGTAAGGCGTTACCCCAGGAATACTGGGTATATTTTCCGCGCCTTTTCCAACCACCAATTGCGCTTTCATGCCTTTTTCCATGTGATGGGAAATGTCGCAGTGCACCAGGAAGGTATCATCGGATCCTGGAACGATGATCGTGCCGGATACCGTTTTAGGCCCGGTGACTTCAAGGTGGAACATGCCATATTTATAGAGGTATTTTGGCAAACCGTGCATCATGAATTGATGGCGGATATTATCTTCGTTAATGAAGTGCCAGGTTACTTTTGAACAGGGTTTTACATGCCATTGCTGCTGATCAAACGCGAAAGCCGTTCCGGGGAATTTTGCGGCATACTTCCTGCCGGCACGCACGGTAATTTCAACCTCTTCAGAAATGCTTTTACAGCTACTGGGCAGTTTGTCCAGGTTTTGCCCCATGATCATGGTGCCTTCATGATCCATAATGTGATCGTGGTCCATATGATGATGATGGTGCGCATCGCCATGTTCTGTGGACTGCGTGCTTGTGGCATGACCGCTATGGTCACTGTGATCACCGTGATCTATCGTGTGATCGGGTTCCATGTTGTGGCCGCTGTGATCCATGGCATCATGATCATGGCTATGATCTGTTGGGGTAGCATTTTTCTGACTCATGTCATGACCACTGTGATCTTGATGGTCGTGTTCGCTGGGTTTAGCCGGTTGCTGTGCCATGGCATGTGCACTGAAAGCAAGCAGACCAGCAAGTATGAAAGTAATTGTTGTTGTCTTAGCCATTATTGGTTACTCCCTTTTGGGCTTTTTAGACGTGAAACCGCTGCAACAGCGCATTGTTTGATTTGTTCCCGTTTGGCGAAAATCAGATAGATCAAAAGTCCTGCCAACAAACCATAGAGCGCGTTAAGCAACGAAGTTTGAGTCGCAGCATCAACACCGATATCTCCGGCAGGCGAACCCAGGCTTGACCATGCATCAAGGTCTTGCCACACCGGGAGTCGACGCTCGTAATATTCTTTGGTGAAATACTTATTGAGCTCAATACCAAAATGACTGACCTTGGGCATGCCGTGTTCACCTAAATAAGATGTGTAAACAATGGAACTCATGCTACCGCCTTCCGCCATACCGTTTGTGGTGATTCCCTTTTCCCGGTGATCATGAAACAGCCAATCACCTTCGCCATAGCTGTGTTTGCCATCATTGACGGTTTCTAATTTCAGGTCAAGCCGTTGTGCCGGTGCCATGTCAAACACGTCACGCATGATCTGTGCAACCGGGTTGTGCTCCACGCCGTCGTAATGCGTGATCGTGGCGTGGTGGCCATGCGTATGGACGGCGATCAGTTCACCACCACTGTTCAGCAAGCGCAATTTGATTTTCTGATCCGGCTCAACAATGATCAGTGATTCCCTGAGTGTGTAAGGGAAAGACAAGCCGTTCAGCGTGAAGTAATCCTCGGTTGAGTCGGTAATGTCATAACGTTGATTCATATCGCGCGCAATGAGTCGAGGATCGTTGTGTTTCTGAATAATGCTGCTCAATTCCTTATCCATCGCGTGATAATGCAGATCATATTCCTGATCAAATTGCTCGCGCACGGCAACGGAGGGGTGGCGAACATGCCCGGCGCCAATATTTAAAGTTTGCAGCCAGTTATTCGGTTTGTTTTCTTCAATGACAATCATTCCAGCCAAGCCCATCGCCAAATGGGTGTGCGTTTGCACATGGCAGTGGTAAAACATGGTGCCCGGTTGCCGTGCCTGGAATTGATAAATACGGCGTTCGCCAGGCATCAGTTCGACTTCACTAGTTTGTGGTACGCCGTCTTGACCACCATGCTCACCGTGTGAAAATGGGTGATCCACACCGTGCAGGTGGATACTGTGCGGGAAATAGTGTGTGTTTTCCAATACGATTTGAACGATATCACCTACTTCAACGCGGATGACAGGCGAAGGTAATCTCAGCAGCGGATTGGCGCGTACACTTTCAAAATTTTCCGTTGACATGCCGCTGGTCTTTGGCGCGAAAACCCATGCGCCGGGTTGTATGCCGGGAGCAATATCAAATGTTGGAACCAATCCGGGGAAATCGGGTGATTTGCCGTTTAATTCCATGATTTCCAGCTTGATGATAATCCGGTCGGGATCGCCGTCACCATCCAGATCATCGGTTTTAATGATGGCATCAGGTGAAAGACCCGTCTTCATCAGGGTATCCATCGAAATGTTGTTGGTTCCTTTAACCGCAGCGGCAATCCAAGCCGGATTATCCGGACTGCAACCCGGTGATGCATCAATTTTGACACCATCAATTACCTGGGCTTCCCGCCATGCAGGTGAAATCTTCGGGTCACACATCGGCTCAGCAGTTAACGCTGCCGGATCAACTTTTATGGTTTCAGGCAATTTCAAAGATGCCTGAGCAATTGTTGCTGACGTCAGCATGAAGAAAGTTAGTAAGGCAATAAAATTATGGATAGGCATATCAACACACCTTAAAAATTTATCTAATAGTAAAAACAAATAGAGCTGATTGGATCATGTGATTTATTGATGACCGGTATCAGATTTAATAGCCAGAGTATCTGTCTGGTATGACAGATCGGTAGGAACAAAATACATTTAATTGTGTATCTGTAGGTAGGTAAAATTATGAGAAATATCTTATCTTCATCTATGTAATACTTCTACATTATCCGTCAAGCTATCATCTTATTCATTATACAGAACCCTATTGCGCTTTTGTGGTTTTTCCATAGTCGATTAGATTTTAAATTTTTAACTTACGAACTAATTATCCGAGTGACAAACAAATTTCTTTTTACAGTCTTGAGCCGCCTTGTATATCGGCAAACCGTGGAAGTGTTAGTTTCTAAATTTAAGAGGAATTATGTACCGTGTCAGCGGACAAAGAATGGAGGTACTATTTTTATCGGTTACGGGCTAATGGGTTTGTTATTAATTGGATGTGGAAATAACGAATCAGCTCAAAAAGCACCGCGTTTGGATCAGACGATCACGGTCACAGTGATGGTTGCAGAGTCGGTCAGCATGCCTGTCAGCTTGGAAACGATCGCACAAACCGAAGGTGCCAAAGAAATTGAAATCCGCCCGCGAGTGGGGGGAATGCTACTTAAACGGCTATATGCTGAGGGTGTGGCGGTTAAAGCCGGGCAATCCTTGTTTTTAATTGACCCAGAACCTTTTCAGAATGCATTGGCAGAAGCCAGAGCAGCGTTTCTTGAGCAGAATGTTCGTGTTATGCGCGCTCAAAGTGAAGAAAATCGCCAGCGGCAATTGCTGGCCGAGAATTTTGTCAGTCAGCGTGCCTATGATGTAGCAAAAGCAGACTTGGCTATTGCAGAAGCTGCTTTGCAAGCTGCGAAAGTGCGTGTTCAGCAAGCGGAACTCAATTTTTCCTATACCACGGTCAAAGCGCCAATGAATGGAATGACGGGCCGTGCTCTTTTTTCCGAAGGTGCGCTGGTATCCGCCAATACCAGTTTGCTGACGACATTGACCCAACTCTCTCCGATTTGGGTCCGGTTTAGTTTTTCAGATAATGAAGTGGCGCGATTCGGCGGACATTTAAATGACAAAAATGTACGCAGTGTCAGCATGATTTTGCCAGATGGGTCTGAGTATCAGCAGGAAGGGAAGCTCAATTTTGCCGCCAGTAAAATTGATTCGTTACTCGGCACACAACAATTGCGCGCAACCTTTGAGAATAGCGATCAGCGCATATTGCCCGGTCAATTTGTTCGTGTGCGGGTTACTGCGGGAGAATCCAGAGCTGTTTATGTGGTGCCGCAGGTTGCGGTTCTGACTTCGGATCTGGGTCGATATGTGTATGTCCTCAATGAGAGCAATGCGGTGATGCAGCGTCCTGTCATTGCAGGGGATTGGATCGGAAAGGATTGGATCATTCTGGATGGATTGCATGCAGGGGATAGGGTGGTGATAGACAATATGATCAAATTAGCACCCGGCAAAGTGGTTGATCCTCAATTGCGGGATACGTTAACTTCTGCTCAATCCAATGCGGTATCTACCAATTAAATAGCAACTGCACACATGGCCAGATTTTTTATTGAACGACCAATTTTTGCTTCGGTTCTGTCGATTATTATCGTTCTAGCAGGATTGGCTGCGGCTATGCAATTACCCATCGAACAGTATCCGAGGATTACACCGCCAACAGTTATTGTGACGGCAACATTTCCGGGTGCAAGTGCGGAGACCATGATCAAAACGGTGGCTGCGCCGATCGAGGAGAAACTCAGCGCAATTGAGGGCTTGTTGTACTTTAATTCCAGTGCTGATTCAAGCGGCCGTCTGACGATTACCATTACTTTTGAAATTGGAACCGATATTGATCGGGCTACTTTCAATGTCAGCAATGAAGTCAATACCGCCTTGGCACGTTTGCCCGATGAAGTGAGGCGCACCGGCATTACCATTCAGAAACGTTCGAACGATCTGTTGCTGGTTTTTGCGATAACTTCCAAAGATCCGAAGCATACGCCGCTATTCTTGAGTAATTTCATTACGATCAATATTTTGGATGATATGAGACGTGCCAGCGGTGTGGGGGAAGCCCGGATTTTTGGCGCACAGGACTATTCCATGCGGATTTGGTTGCGGCCTGACCGGATGGCGCAGTTGGGTATTACAACCACTGACATTGCAAGTGCCATCCGGGCGCAGAATGCGCAGCAAGCCATCGGGAAAATAGGCCAGGAACCGGCGTTGGCGGATCAACAATTGGTTTATACCGTGACCGCAAAAGGGCGGTTATTAGAGCCAGAACAGTTTGAGAATATCATTCTGCGTTCAGGCGGGCCGCGCGGTGTGCTCTATCTGAAAGATGTGGCGCGGATTGAGCTGGGTGCGCAAGATTATGCGACACGTACCTTGCTCAACGGCAAACCGGGATTAGGGATTGGTATTTTTCTGCGTTCGGGTGCCAATGCGCTGGATACAGCAGCCGCTGTTAAAGCCAGGATGATTGAGCTGCAGCAATATTTTCCGGAAGGCATGGAATACGTTATCTCTTATGATACCAGCGTGTTTGTTAAAGAATCGATCTGGGAAGTGGTAAAAACCCTGGGGGAAGCGATGCTGCTGGTGGTTCTGGTGGTTTATTTGTTTCTACAGAGCTGGCGTGCGACATTGATTCCGATTATTGCCATCCCGATTTCCTTGATTGGCACCTTTGCCGGATTATGGCTACTGGGCTACTCGATCAATACGTTGACGCTGTTTGCGATGGTGCTTTCGATCGGCATAGTGGTCGATGACGCGATTGTCGTGCTGGAAAATATTGAGCGGCTGATGTCGCAGGAGAAGTTATCGCCGATTGATGCGGCCATCAAAGCAATGCAACAGGTATCCCGCGCCGTGGTGGCGATGACCATGGTTCTGGTGGCGGTTTTTATCCCTGTTGCTTTTCTCGGCGGTATCGCCGGGGAGCTGTACCAGCAGTTTGCCGTGACAGTGGCTGTCGCCGGTGTTATTTCCGGTATTGTCGCTTTAACGCTGACGCCTACATTGTGTGCGGTCTTACTTCGCCCCACACACCGCCAATCTGTTTTTTTTACCTGGTTTAATAATCATTTTGAGCGTGTGCGTAGACTCTATGTTGGTATGGTTGGCTTGAGCTTACGTCATGTGGCTAGAAGCGCGCTGATATTTCTGGTGATGATTGCTAGCCTGGTTTATTTAGTAAAAAATATTCCTGAAAGCTTTGTTCCGCCGGAAGATCAAGGCTATGTGATTGCAGCGGTGATCTTGCCAGATGGCGCAACACTGGCGAGAACAGTCAGTACGGCGGATGCCATTAATACTGAGATGGCAAAAGAATCTGCCGTGGCTTTTCAGTTCGCGGTCAATGGATTAGATTTTATTGGTGGCGGCAATAAAACCAATGTTTCGACCATGTTCATCCGTTTGAAGGATTGGTCAGAACGCACCACAACCGCTACGGATATTGTGAAAAAATTGTTTCTGATCGGCGCACAACAACCGGATGGTTTGGCGATAGCCTTTAATCCACCGGCGATACGTGGCTTGGGTAGTACGGGCGGCTTTGAACTATTTGTTCAAAGCCGGACAAATTCAGAGACGACGCAATTGGCCAGTGTGGTGAATGAGTTGGTACAAACCCTGAAACAGGAACCCAAACTGGCGACTGTGAATACTTTCTTGCGAACATCGGTGCCGCAATATTTTGTTGAAGTGGATGAAGCCAAAGCCATTGCACAAGGAGTGTCCATTGCGGATATCTACGCAACGTTGCAAAGCACTATGGGATCATTTTATGTGAATGACTTTAATCGTTCCGGACGGACCTATCGCGTGCAGTTGCAAGCTGAAGCGGCTTATCGCATGAAAGCGGAGGATCTCGGTAAGGTTTATGTGCGTTCAGAATCCGGTTCGATGGTTCCTTTATCTGCACTGAGTACAGTAAAGCATATCGTGGGTGCAGAGCAATTGGAACGATTCAACGGGCTATTGTCGGCAAAAATAATGGGCAGCGGTGCGAGTGGGGTCAGTTCCGGGGATGCGATAGCATTGGTTGAAAGTATTGCAGCCAGAACATTGCCGGAGGGTTATCAGATCGCTTGGACCGGTGCTGCATTTCAGGAAAAGAAAATGGGTTCGGCGGCAATTTTTGCGTTTAGCTTGGCCGTTGTGATGGTTTTTTTGATTCTGGCAGCGCAATTTGAAACCTGGGCACTGCCACTGGCTGTCATTATGGCGATTCCATTCGCGATGGTGGGTGCGTTGATAGCGATTTTGTTGCGCGATATGCCGAATGACATTTATTTTCAGATTGGGATGGTGACATTAATTGGACTGACAGCAAAAAATGCAATTTTATTGGTCGAATTTGCCAACCAGAGGATGAAAGAAGGGGTTGCGATTAAACAAGCAGCCATTCAATCCGCTCAGCTACGTTTCCGACCTATTGTAATGACTTCCATGGCTTTTATATTAGGAGTAGTCCCTTTGGTACTTGCAACCGGTGCTGGCTCAGCGGCTCGGCAATCGATGGGAACAGGCGTCTTTGGCGGGATGATCATGGCAACTCTGATTGCGACGATATTTGTGCCGTTATTTTTTTCCTGGTTTGTGAGCAAACATGGCCCCAAACACCCTGGAAACAATCAAAACACACTGAAACAACCCGCGTTATCCTTCAAGCCTGTCAAAAAGACTCAGAATTAACTGACAAGGCGTGACTAACCAGTGAGTGTATCTGCGTACTTACTGCTGCTACAATCACAGGTATGAATTTAAGCAAAACGAAAATACTTCAACCCGTTCAGAAAAAACTGGGGAATACCAATATAATTCTGGTGGGTATGATGGGTGCCGGAAAAACGACCATCGGTAAAGCACTGGCTAATTCTCTGGGTAAGGAATTTGTCGACTCAGATCATGAGATCCAGGACCGTACCGGTGTAAAAATTCCGGTGATATTTGAGATTGAAGGTGAGGCTGGCTTTCGTAAACGTGAATCTGAAGTGCTGGTTGAGCTGGTTAAAAAAAGTAATATCGTATTGGCTACCGGTGGCGGCGCAGTGCTGAGCCGGGAAAATCGTCAAATACTGCGGCGCGGCGGGATCGTTATTTATCTCCGGGCATCGGTCAATGATTTGTACCGGCGCACCCGGTATGATAAAAGCCGGCCATTACTTCAGACACAAAATTTGTTTGCACGATTGAATGAACTCTATGCGCAGCGGGATGCGCTGTATCGTGAAACAGCTCATATCATCATTGATAGCGGGAAACAAGGTATCCGTTTTTTAGTACAAAAACTCATTAATAAGTTAATATCTATTGATTTCAACAATATAATGCAAAATAATAACAAAAATATCATGCAAACTATCACGGTAGATTTTACGCCTTCGTCAGAAAAGCGCAGCTATCCCATCCATATCGGTCACGGAATCCTGCAACAGATTGATTTGATCGTGTCTTGCTTGCCGCAAAAAAGAGTCGCTATCGTCAGCAACACAACGATTGCACCACTCTATCTGGATAATTTGCGCGCAGCATTGGAGAAACAGGGAGTTATTTCTGTTTCGATCATCCTGCCGGATGGCGAAGCCCATAAAAATTGGGAAACTTTAAATTTAATTTTTGATGCACTCCTTAAAAATCACTGCGAACGAAATACTGCCATTTTGGCGCTGGGTGGTGGTGTGATCGGTGATTTGACCGGATTTGCCGCGGCGACTTATTTACGGGGCGTGCCATTTATTCAGATTCCCACGACATTGCTGGCACAGGTTGATTCCTCGGTAGGGGGTAAAACCGGTATTAATCATCCCTTAGGTAAAAACATGATCGGCGCCTTTTATCAGCCGCGTATGGTATTGGCGGACAGCGCAACATTGAATACGTTGCCGGATAGAGAGCTGCGCGCAGGTTTTGCTGAAATTATCAAGTATGGCTTGATTCGTGATCCAGCGTTTTTTGATTGGCTGGAACGAAATATGCATCGCTTGTTAGCACGGGACCCGGTGGCGTTGAATGAAGCGATCCAACGTAGCTGTGAGAATAAAGCTGAAATAGTTGCTGCGGATGAAAAGGAAGAAGGGGTAAGGGCTTTGCTGAATCTGGGGCATACATTTGGACATGCCATAGAAAATGGGATGGGGTATGGTGTCTGGTTACACGGTGAAGCAGTGGCGGCCGGCATCGTGCTGGCAGCTGATTTATCCCGGCGCATGAAACTCATCAGCGAAGCGGATGTTAGCCGTATCCGCAAGATTTTTTTACAGGCTGGGTTGCCGGTTGTAGCACCCAGAATGCCGTCGGAAAAATATTTGCAATTGATGATGCTGGATAAAAAAGTGGATGCTGGCAGAGCACGTTTTATTGTTCTCAATCGCATCGGTGAAGCCGTGATGCGGGCGGATATTCCACCTGCCATACTGAATGAAACGATTTTGGCTTGTATGAGTGATGAATAAGCGGACTGTTTATGCAGTGTCTTCTGATAATTCACGTGGACGCATGATTCCTGAAGAGCCGCCTGCCGGGCGGAGTGAATTTCAGCGTGATCGGGATCGAATCATACACTCTACAGCCTTTCGCCGCCTGGAGTATAAAACCCAGGTTTTTGTCAATCATGAAGGGGATTTATTCCGTACACGTCTGACGCATAGCCTGGAAGTTGCGCAGATAGGGCGTTCGATTGCAAGAAACTTGGGGTTAAATGAAGATTTAGTTGAAGCAATTTCACTGGCTCATGATCTTGGGCACACCCCATTTGGGCATGCGGGTCAGGATGTATTGAATGAATGCATGCGGGAATATGGCGGTTTTGAACATAACCTCCAATCCTTGCGGGTTGTGGATGTTCTTGAGGAACGTTATGCCACTTTTGATGGTTTGAATCTTTGCTATGAAACGCGGGAAGGAATACTCAAGCATGTGGCGAGGAAAAACATTCCAAAACTTGGCGCATTAGGAGAGCGTTTTTTGCAGCATAGAAATCCTTCTCTGGAAGCGCAGTTAGCCAACTTTTCTGACGAAATTGCCTACAATAATCACGATGTGGATGATGGATTGCGCTCGGGTTTAATCACATTGGATCAATTGGAAGAAGTCTCTATTTTTTCGCGTCACCTAACACAAGTGAAAGATAAATATCCGATACTGCCGGAACGTCGCATGGTTTATGAAACGGTGCGCAGTATGATCAATACGCTGGTAACCGATCTTATTCAGCAAAGTACCCGCAACATCAAAGATGCCGGTATTGATACGCTGGCTGCAGTGCATACAGCGCCGCCGCTAATCGGCTTTAGCCAGCAGATCAAAAAGGAGCAGCAAGAATTGAAAAAATTTCTGTTCGATAACCTTTACCGGCATTTTCGTGTGGTACGCATGAATAGCAGGGCGCGTCATACTATTGAGAAGTTATTTGCAGCTTTTAGCTCGGAGATACTGCTGCTGCCTGTCAAATATCAGAAAAAATTTGAGCAGGAAGGACATCAGGCGATCGCTGATTATATTGCTGGAATGACGGACCGGTATGCGATTAAAGAGTATCAGCGCTTATTTTCTATTACAGAAAATTAATAATGAACAGAGTTTCAATTGAAAGAACACCTCTTTTATCAAGACAGATTGATTTTCATGCCGGATAGACAATATACGTGATAGCTATTCACTGGTAATATTGCTGATTGGGGAAAAGGCTAACATACTTGCTTGCGAGTAGCCTTTCAAAAGAACAATAAGATATAGGCTTTTTAATGACAACACTTAAGAATGATACGTTTTTGCGTGCGCTTCTGAAGCAACCCGTTGAATATACACCTGTTTGGCTAATGCGTCAGGCGGGTAGATACCTGGCGGAATATAATGAGACGCGTGCTCGTGCCGGGGATTTCCTGTCTTTATGCAAAAATCCTGGATTTGCTACGGAGGTGACACTGCAGCCGCTGGCGCGTTTCCCGCTGGATGCCGCAATATTGTTTTCGGATATCCTGACAATTCCTGATGCAATGGGATTGGGATTGTATTTTTCACAAGGTGAAGGCCCCATGTTTGAACGTCCTTTACGCGAAGAAAAAGAAATTCGTGCATTAAAGGTGCCTGATCCCGGCCAAGAATTGCGTTATGTGATGGATGCGGTTGCAGAAATCCGCAAAGCTCTGGATAACCGGGTGCCGTTAATTGGTTTTTCCGGCAGCCCCTTTACACTCGCCTGCTATATGGTTGAAGGGCGTGGCGGTACAGAATTTCGTGAAATCAAAACCATGCTGTATCAGCGCCCCGAATTGCTGCATCACATACTGGATGTGAATGCCAAGGCTGTGACGGCTTACCTGAATGCGCAGATTGAATCCGGTGCGCAGACTGTAATGATTTTTGATACCTGGGGCGGGGCACTTTCACATGCGGCTTATAAGGAATTTTCATTGCGTTATATCCAGCAGATTGTTTCCGGATTAAAGCGTGAGCAGGATGGTGTGCGTATTCCAAGTATTGTTTTTACCAAAGGTGGCGGTTTATGGCTGGAAGCCATTGCGGATATTGGCTGTGATGCTGTCGGGTTAGACTGGACAATAGATATTGGTGACGCACGTCGCCGTGTCGGGGATAAAGTTGCTTTGCAGGGTAATCTAGACCCTTCAGTGCTTTTTGCATCGCCCGAAGTAATCACTGCGGAGGTGGAAAAGATACTGGCCAGTTATGGGGATGGAAGCGGTCATGTGTTTAATCTGGGGCATGGCATTTCTCAGTTTACTCCCCCTGAAAGCGCAGCGGCATTGGTAGAGGCTGTTCATACATTGAGCCGTAAATTTCATTCGGTGAGCGTGTAAACAGATTTGGAGATCATCGCAAGTAATTTTGTAATAGTAAGTTTATGCATATATTGATTATTGAGGACGATTTGGCGATCGCTGCCAATCTGTATGATTTTCTGGAATCACGAGGTCATACGGCAGATGCTGCTGTCAATGGTATTGCGGGACTTCATCTTGCCGTAACACAGCGATTTGACGCAATTTTGCTTGATTTAGGTTTGCCTGGAATGAATGGAATGACTTTGTGCCGTAAACTGCGGCAGGAATCACAGATTGACACGCCGATTTTGATGTTAACAGCCCGCGATACACTGGATGATAAGCTGGCTGGTTTTGAGCAAGGCGCGGATGATTATCTTGTCAAGCCATTCGCATTAAAAGAAGTCGAAGCGCGCTTGTTGGCGATGCATAAAAGGCATGTCGGAAAAGTTGCGAACCGCAAGTTGGAGTTTGACAAACTGTCTTTTGACCCGAAAACATTTTCCATTCTTTTCGACAATCAGACTGTAAAGATTCCGCCCAAGTGCATACGTTTATTGGCACTGATGATGAGCGAACCGGGCAGGGTATTCAGCCGGGAAGAGCTTGAGCTGGAAGCTTGGGAAGATGTCCAGGAAACAAGTGATACCTTGCGTAGTCATATGCATATTTTGCGACGTGCCTTATCCAAGGCCGGCGGTTACGACCCAATTGAGACGGTTCATGGTCTTGGTTATTGTTTGACATCTCGTGCGCAGATTCCCGATAGAACATAGTCTGCGCTATCGTGTTGCTGTAGCGCTGGCGACATTCAGCATTTTTACTGTTGGTACACTGTGCATTATTCTTTATTTTGTTTCAGACAACATAGAGGAAGACCATATTGGACAAGTGATTGAAATGGAAATGGATCATCTTGTTTATCGCTATCAGAAGCATTCGGACTTTATTTCTCAAGTCGGCTCACATCTAAAAACCTATGTTATTCATGATATAGACGATGAGCTGCAGATTCCTGCTTATTTACGCGGACTTAATGCTGGTTATCATCGTATTTACTACGGCCTTGAGGATTTCCATGTTTTAGTACGCATTGTTGATGAAGTGAAGTTTCTTGTAGCGTATCGGATTGCGCTTCATCAACAGCGATTGAGTAAACTGAGGTTACTCATTTTATTGTCTTGGGTCGTAGTAGTTGCTATTGCGTTTGCAGTCGGGTATCTACTTGCAAGAATACTGGTTAAACAAGTGACAGATCTGGCTGAGCGAGTCAATTTACTCGCTCCGGGAGATGTCCAGGTTGGATTATTAACGCAGCCTGGAATGGATGAGGAAGTAGCGCAACTTGCGCGCGCATTGGATGATTATCAGAATCGTATCAAGCGCATGCTGCAACGTGAGCAAGAATTTACTGCTAATATTAGTCACGAATTAAGAACGCCGATTACTACTATTTTGACCAGTTGTGAGTTGCTGGTTGCGGCAGCCGACATACCTGTCAAAGCCTATCAACGTATAAAAATGATTGAAGCGGCTGCCACCCGCATGGGTGAGCAGATCCAAGCCTTGTTATTCCTTGCGCGTGAACAAGCGCTCGGCGTCATAGAGACAGTGGCAGTTGCAGAATGTGTTTATGATGCAGCAGATCCATTAATGGTTGAGATTTCCAGGAAGAAGCTCGCTTTTGAAGTACTGATTGCTCCCGATGTGGTGCTTACGGTCAATCGCCAAGCACTGCATACAGTACTGATGAACCTGATTCGAAACGCGGTGCAATATACGCCAATAGGGCATATCCGGGTTGGATTTGATCATCAACGACTGTCTATTTCAGATTCCGGAATCGGGATAGAACCGGCTTATTTGCCATTGCTGTATGAGCGCTTCTTTCGTGGTTCAACACAGGGGCAAGGATTAGGGATTGGACTTGCTATTGTGAAGCGAATCTGCGATCACTATGGCTGGTTGATCGAAGTAAACAGCACGCCTGGGCAGGGTACAACTTTTCATATTGTTTTCTCCGAGCACTCCTCTAGTATCAGATAGTTAATTAGATCAATATTATTCACGAATTCTTCACATTTCCTGTGTTAACGTTTTCAACCTTAGAGTCTCGTAGAGTTTCAGATAAAATTGAGTAGTGTGGTGTCTTGCTGTCTACAGAATTTGTCCGGGTTAATTTAGTTCCGAATCTACGATGCTTTGAAGAAGACTGTGGTACGGGGCGAATTTATTTTAAAACTAAAATATTAAATAACATCAAATCGAATAGGGAGTTTTTTGTATGGCATCTATACAACCAGTAGTGCTTTTTTTTGTATTCGGGGTTTTGGCAGGTGTAATCAAATCTGACCTCAAAATACCCGAAGCTTTATATAAGAGCTTGAGTATTTTTCTGTTGATCGCCATTGGTTTTAAAGGCGGTGTGTCAATGGCCAAGTATGAAATCATGGAGGTGCTGCCTGTCGCGCTTTCCATGGTTGTTTTATCAGCGCTCATTCCGCTGACAGCTTACCCGATATTAAGGTACCTAGGTAAATTCACCCAGGCTGATGCGGGCGCTATTTCCGCGCATTATGGCTCGGTGAGCGCGGTAACTTTCGCTGTGGGCGTAGCCTTTCTGGCTGCGAAGGATGAACCTTCCGAAGGTTATATGGTGCTGATTATGGCGCTGATGGAGATACCAGCGTTGGTAACCGGTACGATCTTGGCACGTGCAGGTGCTGGCGGTGAAAAAACCCAATGGGGCAAGTTGATGCATGAAATCTTGACCGGTACCAGCCTGTATCTCTTGGTAATGGGTGTAATTATTGGTTATTACGCTGGCGTGGTGAAGCTGGTATCTCCACTAGACAAAATGTTTATGGACTTGTTTATGGGTGTGCTGGCCTTCTTCTTGTTGGAAATGGGTTTGCTGGCAGCGGCACGACTGAAAGTGGTTGCCCAAAAAGGTGTATTCATAATTAGTTTTGGTATACTTTTTCCGATGTTGATGGCAATGTTAGGCGCTTACTTGGGTTGGATGTTTGGCTTGTCGGAAGGCGGCACGATGTTACTGGCTGTCTTGTACGCTAGCTGTTCCTATATCGCTGCGCCTGCAGCCATGCGTCTTGCGGTACCCGATGCGGATCCAGCACTTTCATTAGGCGCTTCTCTCGGTGTGACTTTCCCCTTTAATATTTTTATTGGTGTACCGATTTATTGGGAAATGTCGCATTGGTTCCATAGCATCGCAGTTTAAATAAGATTGAATTTATTGAATGTTTATTGATGGGAAAAATTTATGAATAACACAATAGCAATGAAACGATTTGAGATTGTTGTCGGTATCGAACAACTCGAAAAATTGACGGAATTATTGGATAGATGTTCAGTGCGTGGCTACACCGTTCTTAAAAATGCAGGTGGACTCGGTTCACGCGGTATACGGGGCCCCGGTGATGTGTTGATGGAACAAGAAAATGTGATGGTTGTTCTTGCTTGTAAAGATGATCAAGCGCAAAGAGTGCTTGATGAGCTAAGACCTGCGCTAAAGAAGTTAGGTGGTATGTGCCTGATTTCCGAGTGCATGTGGGTTGAAGGGCCGGCAGTTTCTTATTAATTCCGGATTCTTTTAGATCTTTTGTATCGTTCTGTAATATGCGCACCAATTTTTTAGTTGTGAATTGCGCGTATTACAGAATTTTTCGTTTAATAGCTTGGTGAAATGTGATGTGAAGTCACTAATGCAATATCCATCCAATCACACATATTACTTTCTATAGTCTGCGCAAGATTTAAGGATTCTTTATCGTTTAATCCCATGTCTGGCACAGATTAGTATTCCAATACAGAAGTTCGCGCACATTTGTCTGTATAATCCCGTTTCCCAATTTTGATAAGAAAAGCCGGATCTACGGGACACAATAAAAGTAACTACCGGTGAGTCTTCCTGGTAAATTTCTGACGACCTGAGATCTACGCAACCGTTACCCAGCACAGTTCGCTACATGCAAAAAACCACCCCTCTGTTACTGCGTGTTATTCGCATGGTCCGCTTGCTGTTCCAAATTGCTTCAGGATTACTGCAGTCCATTGTCTATCCGTATTTTCCACAGAATATTCAGCGCCGTATGATGCAGAATTGGGCAGCCGGCTTACTATCTATTCTCGAAATCAGGCTGCATTGTTATGGCAGTTTGCCGGCAGCGGAAGTGCCGCGCGTGTTGTTTGCTGCTAATCACGTATCCTGGTTGGATGTTTGTGTGCTGATGGCAGCTTGTCCGACTCGTTTTGTGGCAAAAGCAGAAATAAGCAAATGGCCGGTATTGGGTTTGTTGAGTCGAAATGCTGGCACATTATTTATTGAACGTGCAAAACGTAGCGATACCTTGCGTATTAATCAACAAATCAGCGAAGTACTGGAACAAGGTGAGCGGGTCACCGTATTTCCCGAGGGCACGACAACCACTGGTATGCAATTAAATCATTTTCATGCGTCATTGCTGCAATCGGCAGTAACCTCCGATGCATTACTTTATCCCGTGGCCATTAGTTATCGTAATAGCGCAGGCGATATCTGCCAGGAGGCTGCTTATATAGAGCCCTCTCTGGTCTTGTCGTTACAGAGGATACTGAGCCAGACAAGCATTGATGTTAGTTTGACTTTTAATCAGCCGATTCAATGTGGCTTGAAGAATCGGCGGGAATTGGCACGCTTATCGGAACAAGCGATCGCTGATACGCTGGCGCTGCCTATTGCGCACAAGGAAGCTGAAAAACTTTCCGGTCTTCCAGACGAATAGCAGTCAGTTGTCCGCCCCATACACAACCAGTATCCAATGCAATCAAGTTATCTGTGATGTGCAGCCCTAATGCCGACCAGTGGCCGCAAATAATGGTTTTTTTCTGGCTGGCTCGTTGCGGTACGTTAAACCACGGCACATAACCCGTGGGAATGGATTGCAGATCACCTTTAAAAGCAAAATTCATTTTGCCTGTCACAGTGCAGATACGCATCCGCGTCATGGCGTTGATGATCACCCGCAGGCGAGTATAACCAGTCCATTCATTTTGCCAGTAATTGGGTTCATTGCCATACATCTGTGAGAAAAATTCCTGATAATTATCCTGACGCAAAGCATGCTCGGCTTCATGCGCTAATTGCTCAGCTTGCGCAATAGACCAGCTCGGTAACAAACCGGCATGTACCATGGCGTATTGCTCTTGCGCATGAAATAGCTTCTGCTGCCGCAACCAGTGCAACAATTCATCCCGGTCAGGCGCATCCAAAATGGGCTGAATTGTGTCACTGGAATGGCTTTTTGCGATACCTGCTGCAACCATCAAAAGATGTAAATCATGATTACCCAGCACCATGATCATCGTATTGTTAGCTTGTTTGATATAACGCAATAGGGATAATGAATCAGGGCCGCGATTAACAATATCCCCAACCAGCCACAATTTATCCTGTGCCGGATCGAACTGGATTAAATCAATAAGCCGCTGGAATGCGGTAAAACAGCCTTGTAAGTCACCGATTGCATAAGTTGCCATCTTTGGGTTACCGCTGAACGAATGTAACGTTACATTGCTGCTTTAGTAATAGAAAATATATTAGCGTAGTCCGAGCACATCCTGCATATCGAATAAGCCATTGGGTTTGTCGGCAAGAAAACGTACCGCGCGCAATGCGCCCATCGCAAAGGTCATGCGACTACTGGCTTTATGAGTGATTTCCACGCGCTCACCGATACCGGCAAATAGCGCGGTATGATCACCCACAATATCACCCGCACGGATGGTCGCAAATCCGATGGTTTCCGGGTTTCTCTCACCGGTCACGCCTTCACGTCCGTAAACTGCCACTTTACTCAAATCCCTTCCCAAGGTTTCCGCGATTACTTCGCCCATACGCAGTGCGGTGCCGGATGGCGCATCCACTTTGTGCCGGTGATGCGCTTCGATAATTTCAATATCGTAGCCTTCATTCAGGACTTTTGCGGCAATTTCCAGTAACTTGAAAGTCACATTCACGCCAACACTCATATTGGGTGCGAATACAATAGCAATGTCCTTTGCTGCTGCTTTGAGATGAGCTTTTTCCTCGACTGAAAAACCGGTGGTGCCGATAACCATCTTTACACCAGCTTTCTGACAAGCGGAAAGATGGGCCAGTGTGCCTTCCGGACGGGTGAAGTCAATCAATTGATGGCAGCTTTCTAAGGCGCCAGAAAAATCGCTCACTATAGGGGTGCCACAACTGGCGCCTATTAATTCTCCTGCGTCTTTATTCAGATAAGGGCTGCCAGTTCTTTCGAGTGCGGCAGCGAGCTGCATATCGGGCGCTTGAGTGACTGCTTCCAGCAATGTGCGACCCATACGTCCAGAGCTACCTGCGATAGCAATCTTTTGAATTATCATTTTGTTTTTGCTTGGTTTTAAATTTAAGTAAAGAATGAATATCAAGGAACAGCTTTCTTAACTTCCGTATCGTCAGACTGAGTTTTTTCTGCATCAGGGCTAGCATTGGCTGGCTTTGGTTTGATGGGATCCTTAGAGAAAGACAGATGATTTTCAATATTCACCAACATGTCATCTTCAAAAAAAACGGTCATTCTTTTTTGTTCGATTAATTCTCCCTTCTCACGAAATAAGTAGACGTAATCCCATCGGTTATCACGGAAAGCATCCAGGATGAGCGGCGATCCCAAAACGAAGAGTACTTGGGATTTGGTCATGCCAGGTTTTAATTTTTCTACCATTTCTTCTGTAACAACATTGCCCTGCTGCACATCTATCCTGTAGAGAATAGAAGGCAGGAATGAACACCCTGCCAGCAGCAGGCACGTAAGCAGTGCGAAAATTTTTGCGGCCATTTTGTTGATATTATATGTTTCCAAAGTGAACACAGCACTATATGATACAGTAAATAATTTTCCGAACAGAGAGAACCATGGGTAACTTCGACGATCTGAAAAGTAAAGATCTAAAAAATATTGGCCTAAAAACAACACTGCCAAGGCTAAAAATACTGAATTTGTTCGAGCAAAGCAGTGTCCGCCATCTATCTGCTGAAGATGTTTATAAAGTATTGATCAGCGAAGGTGAGGATATCGGATTGGCTACTGTCTATCGTGTTTTAACACAATTTGAACAAGCTGGATTGTTGGAGCGGCATCATTTTGAAAGCGGAAAGGCTGTTTTTGAACTGAAAGGCGATGGCCATCATGATCACTTGGTTTGTTTGCAATGTGGCCGTGTTGAAGAATTCTATGATGCAGAAATAGAGAAACGCCAGACAGCCATTGCGAAAGACCGGGGATTTACCCTGCAGGAACATTCATTGTCACTCTATGCCGATTGCACTAAACCAAACTGCCCTCATCGAAAATAACAAAATGCCAGTGATTGCTACCCGCTATTTCCCTGCTTTGAGTTTTTCCTTGGCGCATAGCGCATGTTGCAGGAAGATAGGCTCAGGAATCATGGCGTTTATTGTTTTGACGTTCACACACACTGTTCATGCCGAAAATAACGATTTTGGCGAGTGCATTGCCCGAATAAAAGCACAAGCCAAAGCAGAAGGTATTTCTGACAGAACAGTCAGTAAGGCGCTGGATAAGGCCAAATACATACCGCGTGTGATTGAACTGGACCGGCGTCAACCGGAATTCACGCAAACATTTGCAAATTACTTTAACACGCGTATCAATGATGAACGTATACAACGTGGCCGGGAATTATTTACCAGACATCGTCCTTTACTGAATCAGATTCAGCAGGAAACGGGTATTCCGGCACAATATCTGGTTTCATTCTGGGGTCTGGAAACTAACTACGGCGGGCATTTTGGCGACTGGTCAGTGGTCGATTCATTAGCCACGCTTGCCTGTGATCCGCGTCGCAGCACCTTTTTCACACAGGAATTGTTCAATGCCATGCGCATTGTCGATGCGGGAGATATCTCGCCGGAACGGATGATCGGCTCATGGGCGGGAGCCATGGGGCATATGCAATTCATGCCATCGACTTTCTTGCGCTATGCCAAAGATATCGATGGCGACGGGCGTCGTGATCTGTGGGGTAGTATCCCGGATGCCATGGGATCTGCGGCAAATTTTTTACGGCAATTGGGTTGGGCGCCTGGTTTAGACTGGGGACGGGAAGTCCGGTTGCCACCAGCTTTTGATTATTCGCTGGCAGGGCGTGATCAAATGCTGAGTGAGGCGGAATGGGCAAAACTGGGTGTTACCACAGCCGCTGGAACGCCATTGGTACCTACCGAACAGAGAGCTGCATTGCTCGTTCCTTCAGGCCATCAAGGACCCGCTTTTCTGGTTACCAAGAATTTTTATGTGATTATGCGCTGGAATCGCTCGGAATTTTATGCGCTGTCAGTCGGACATCTGGCAGATCGCATTGCCGGTGCGGCCGCATTACATCGTACACCACGGGCTGATACGGAAAAAATATCCCGCGAACAAGTACGCCAGCTTCAGATGGATTTGTCCACACTGGGCATTGATGCCGGTGACGCGGATGGTGTAATGGGTTCAGTTACCCGTCAAGCAATCAGCCGGTTCCAGAAAAATACCCAGCGTATTGCGGATGGTCATTTGGATACAACATTATTGATGGTTATTCGTGAAGCGGCGAGTATGGTACGCTAAACAAAAGCTTACTGAGAATTTTGATAGGTACTTTCGATTTAAGCGAGCAAATGCTTAATAGCTTCCTGCTCAGCAATCAATTCCTGATAGCTTTTCTGCATTCTTTCTCGATCTGACTGAGTTATTTCTAATCCTTCGACAATTTTATACTGGCCGTTCTTGCAAGTGACTGGGTAACTGAAGATAACCCCTCTGGGTATATCGTAGCATCCATTGGCCGGTACACCCATAGATACCCAATCATCTTCCGGAGTACCGAAAATCCAACTCTGCATATGATTGATGATCGCATTGGCCGCGCTGGCTGCGCTGGATTTGCCACGACGCGCCTCAATAATCGCCGTGCCGCGTTTTTGTACTGTCGGGATAAAGTGATTTTCAACCCAAGCCGCATCTCCAATTAGCGATGCCACCTGGCCATTGCCAACGGTTGCATGGCTTAAATCAGGGAATTGCGTATTGGAATGATTGCCCCACACGATCATTTTTTTGATGTCTGACACAGGAGCATGGAGCTTCAGTGCGACTTGAGACACTGCACGATTATGATCCAACCGCAACATCGCCGAGAAATTCGCGGGATCCAGATCGGGTGCATTTTTTAAGGTAATGTAAGCATTCGTATTGGCAGGATTACCGACGACCAATACTTTGACATTACGCTTGGCAGCGACATTCAGTGCTTTTCCTTGCGCGATGAAAATAGGGCCATTGGCTGCAAGGAGATCCTTGCGTTCCATATTCTCACCCCGTGGCCGGGCACCTACCAGCAAGGCAATGTCCACATTATCAAATACAACCTCTGGATTATCGGTAGTGATAATTTCAGTTAATAATGGGAAAGCGCAGTCATATAACTCCATGACGATGGCCTCGAAAAACGGCTGCGCATCAGTAATGTCGTGCAACTGCAGAATGACCGGTTGATCTTTGCCAAACATGTCACCAGCCGCAATGCGAAATAGCAAGCTATAACAAATCTGTCCAGTTGCACCGGTGACAGCAATACGAATAGGCGATTTCATTTTTTCCAATCCTCGAGAATCCGTCAATAACTTGGGAGATTGGCGGTATATGGGGAAAAGTGAAGGAATTATACTTGCAATCAGGGTCTCGCGGAAGAGCAAGTTTACTTAAGAAAAAATAAATGCGATAGGGCATTGATTGCAGATTGAAATACACGGAGTATCTGGAATGTAAAGGAATCTCTAAATAATTCACCCTTGTCATTCCGAACGTAGTAAGGGATCTTTGGCAATCAACAGTATAGATTTCTCGCTCTGCTCGAAATGACAGTTAATCAGAGGTTCCTAAAGGGACCTGTGCTGCTACAAAATTTTCAGGTTTTGCAGATAAAAATTGGCGATCATTGTTTGCTGACAAGTCCGCGTACATTGAACTTGCATCATAATTTGTATTGCGTATGATGCTGAAGTTGAATAACTAATGGGCGCTTCTAAAAATTCAAAGTTCTAAACAACACGAGGCACGAGCAAAAAATGGTTACGCAGCCTATAGCTGATATGTAAGGAAACATTTTTTGTGAGCAACAAAGTGTTGTGACAAAATTTGGATTTTTAGAGGTGCCCTAAAAGGAGATGCTATGAATACCGAAAGTTTCCCCGCTTCTATTTCTACGCCCGCAACATCGATTGACGAAGTTATCGCGCAATTAACAGCCATCATTGAATGGTCCAAACAAAATGATTCACGCATCGGTTACTTTGCAGCGTTGTATCGCAAAGTGACCATCCAAGTTAAGAAAGGCATTACAGACAATTTTTTTGACGATGGTCCGCGCATGGAGCGACTCGATATCATTTTTGCCAATCGCTATATTCATGCGTGTTATCAGTATCAGACAGGACAAACGCCGACGCAATCCTGGGTGCGTGCATTTAATGAAACCGAACACTGGTGGCCGATTGTATTACAGCATTTGCTGATCGGCATGAATGCGCATATCAACCTGGACTTGGGAATTGCTGCGGCAGAAACAGTTCCCCCAGGAGAGCTACCCGGTCTCAAAGGTGACTTTGATAAGATCAATGGCGTACTTGCTGGCCTGGTGGGTGACGTACAAAAGGAACTGGCGGAAATATGGCCTCTCCTGAAATTGCTCAATAGTGCTCTGGGTAGCGTGGAAACAGCGATCATCAATTTCAGCATGGAAAAGGCCCGCGATGCCGCCTGGTCATTCGCAGAAAAGTTATCTCCCTTATCCGAAGAACAACGCCAGCAAGCGATCATCGATAAAGATCAAATGATCGCATTATTTTCAAACGTCATTTCCCATCCGGGTTTTTACGGGTCTTTCATCATCGGCATCATTCGCCTCGGGGAGCGGGGCACGACACGTCAACGTATTGAAATTTTGGAATGATGGGTTTGTAACGCTCACTAAAATCTGCCATGTACATCCGCAAACACACCATTTTCCCCGAAGAATTCCCGGAAGCCTGGGCCTCTGATTGGGGCGAAGATGAATTCGGTCTATGGATGGCGTTCACCTACAAAGGCGTGCGGCAGGCGTTTCGCTGGTGTGAACCGGGGACGTTTTTGATGGGGTCACCGGAAAATGAACCGGAACGGGAATCGTTCGGTAATGATGAAACTCAACATCAAGTCACTTTAACCAAAGGGTTCTGGATTGCTGATACAACGGTGACACAAGCGCTGTGGGAAGTTGTAATGGGGGATAATCCCAGTCATTTTAAAGGGGAAGAACTTCCAGTAGAGAAAATCAACTGGAAGGAAGCTCAAGCCTTTATAGCCAAAATGAACGGCCTGAAAGCAGAGTTGAAATTATGCCTGCCGACCGAAGCACAATGGGAGTACGCCTGCCGCGCCGCGAGTACTGCACCATTTTGTTGGGGAGATCAGATTGATTCAACGATGGTTAATTTTGATGGAAATTATCCATACAACAATGGCAGTCCGAGCGAATATCGGGAACAGACTATCGCAGTCAAAGAACTGTACTGTAACGACTGGGGCTTGTACCAGATGCACGGTAATGTGTGGGAGTGGTGCCAGGATCGCGTTGGAGATTACCCGGCGGAGCCGGTAATCGATCCACAAGGGCCGGAATCAGGCGATTCCCGCGTGCTGCGCGGCGGCTCTTGGGACCGCCACGGCAGGTACTGCCGTTCTGCGCACCGCTCTCTCCACGATCCGTCGTACCGCTACGACAGCTTCGGTTTCCGTCTTGTCCGAGGTCATGAGCTCCAGTCAGTCAGGTCAGTTCGAGCAGGCCAGCAGCCGGCTGGCAGCCACGCTGGCGGAGCGCGTGGGGGACAGACGGGGGATGGTCTGCGGGGCGGGAAAGAGCCGAAAGGTATGTTGGATCGGTTTAAAGATTTAATGAAGTGATGAAATACAAGTTCTTTGCCGTTTCTGCCTGTGCTCCCGATTCATCCGCAGAAGAATTGAATGCTTTTTGCAGTCAGCACCGTGTTAGTTTTGTGGAGAAACACTGAGTTGCTGATGGTGCCAATAGTTTTTGGTCAATCTGCGTGACCTGGCTGGACGGCGAAGCCGCGCCTTCTGCCAGCATTCAGAAAAAATCTTCGGTGGATTACAAGCAAGTGCTGAGTGAAACGGATTTTGGTTTGTATATTGAACTGCGTAATTTGCGCAAAGAACTGGCTGATAGTTATGGTGTGCCACCGTATGCCTTGTTCACCAATGAGCAATTGGCTGCGATGGTGGAACAACGGATTCGCAATAAAACCGCATTACAGGCCATTCCGGGTGTTGGAAAGTCACGGGTGGAAAAATATGGCGATCAATTTCTACAAAAATTGACCGGATTTTGGGCAGGCGATGTACCGGAAGGCGACGATGAAGCGCATTCGGATCGATCTTGAACAGATTGCCGGTCATGCCAATCTGACGCTGGCGTTACACAAAGCTGCCAGTGGTAAACGCCACCGCGATCCAATCAGCCGGTTTCTGCAACAAGCTGAGGAAAATCTGAATCAGCTAGCCCAGGCGATTCTGGATGGTCGAATGCCTTATGGGGATTTCCGTTCTTTTATCATTCATGATCCGAAACGGCGCACCATTCATGCTGCTTGTTTTGAAGACCGGGTTTTTCATCATGCCCTCATCAATTTGGCCGGGCCGGTATTAGAGCGTGCCATGCTGCCAACCAGTTTTGCTTGCCGCCCGGCCTTGGGTGTGCACCGGGCGGCAGATTCGGCACAGCAGTCTATCCGCCGGTATGGATGGTACGGCAAGATAGACATTGACAGTTATTTTGCCTGCATCGACCAGGATATTTTATTGTCGATACTGTTGCGCCGCTTCAAGGGAAGAGCGTTTGAAGCGCAGTTGCAGCGTTTGCTGGCTTGTTACCACACTCGACCCGGCAAAGGTTTGCCGATTGGTTCTCTGACCTCGCAATATTTCGCCAATTATTATCTGGATGGCCTGGATCGGTTGCTGAATGAATTGCCGGAAGTGCGGGCGCATGTGCGCTACATGGATGATATCGTGTGGTGGTGTGACGATAAGCAACAAGTGCAAGAGATTTTACTACTGGTGCAGAACTGGCTGCATGAACAGCGTCAGCTTACGGTCAAACCCAATTGGCAAATCCAGCGCAGCGATCAAGGCATTCTTTTCTGTGGTTATCGCATTCTTCCGGGTGTCATGCGTATGAGCATTCGCCGCAAACGCCGTTATCAGCAGCGCCGCTTATACTGGGAACACCAATGTCGGCAGGAATGGATTACCCCGGCACAGTTGCAAACGGCCTACGCCGCCGTACACTCAATCACGCAGGGAACGGACAGCTTAGGCTGGCGGCGAGGGAATTTGCTGCAACACCCTGCGCTGGTTGTGTAGAATGATGATGGGTGAAGGTCGAAAAGGCGATTCCCGCGTGCTGCGCGGCGGCTCTTGGAACAACAACGGCAGGAACTGCCGTTCTGCTAACCGCAATCACAACGATCCGTCGAACCGCAACAACAACATCGGTTTCCGTCTTGTCCGAGCTCGACACGCTGTTGGAATGAGCGTGAATGACCAGATCTTTATCCAGTTCAATCCGATGGTTGATTGACAAAAAGCAAGGTCGCCGGATGCGCTAGTAATGCGGATGGATGTTCGTGTGAACGCCCGCCGGTTGACCGTCTTTTTAAACTAAAGAAATTAGAGAAATCTTGAATGATCCACGGATGTCATTCCGAACATAGTGAGGAATCTTTGGTAATCAGTGTTATAGATTTCTCGCCATGCTCGAAATGACAATTACTCTGTTGCTCCTTAGAAACTAATATGTTCGTTATCCGTAAACACACGATTTTCCCCGAAGAATTCCCGGAAGCATGGGCCTCTGATTGGGGCGAAGATGAATTCGGGCTATGGATGGCATTCACCTACAAAGGCGTGCGGCAGGCATTTCGCTGGTGCGAGCCGGGGACGTTTTTGATGGGGTCGCCACCAGATGAGCCGGAACGCTATGATGATGAATTGCAACATCAGGTGACTTTAACCAAAGGCTTCTGGATGGCTGATACGACAGTGACGCAAGCGCTGTGGGAAGTGATGATGGGGGAAAATCCCAGTCATTTTAAAGGGGAAGAACTTCCAGTAGAGAATATCAACTGGGAGGATGCTCAAACTTTCATTACCAAAATGAACGGCCTGAAAGCAGAATTGAAATTATGCCTGCCGACCGAAGCGCAGTGGGAATATGCCTGCCGCGCCGCGAGTACTACGCCATTTTGCTGGGGAGATCAGATGGATTCAACGTTGGTTAATTTTGATGGAAGTCGCCCTTACAACAATGGTAGCCCAAGTGAATACCGGCGTCGGACTGTTGATGTCAAAGAGCTGCCGTGCAATGACTGGGGGCTATACCAGATGCACGGTAATGTGTTGGAATGGTGCCAGGATCGGTATGGAGATTACCCGGCGGAGCCGATAATCGATCCACAAGGGGCGGAATCGGGCGATTCCCGCGTGCTGCGCGGCGGCTCTTGGTACGGCTACGGCAGGCACTGCCGTTCTGCTGGCCGCTATCACGGCGATCCGTCGGACCGCCGCGGCAACGTCGGTTTCCGTCTTGTCCGAGGTCATGAGCTCAGGTAGAGTGCAATACCCGGAGGGTATTGCACTAAGTCAAACACAGCAGGCCAGCAGCCGGTTGGCAGCTGCGCGGCGGAGCGCGCGGGGGACAAAACGGGGGATGGACTGCGGGGTACTATCAGCGCTTAAGAGGTCTCTGAAGGGCACCTCTAAAAATCCAAATTTCGTCACAACACTTTGTTACTCACGCCTCGTTTTGTTTGGAACTTTGAATTTTTAGAGGCGCCCTGAAGCGTTGTCATTTCGAGCATGGCGAGAAATCTGCGCAGTTGATTCCCAAAGATTCCTCACTTTGTTCGGAATGACAAAGAAAAAAAGGTCAAATGAACCGTTAAGTCCATTTGACCGGGAGGGGTCTCCAACTTTATCGTCAAAAGTTGGAGAACGTAGCAGCAGTAGGAGAGAGAGTTCTGCAGTACGTGAGGGACAGTATCCAGTAATTGTTCTGTTGTGTATGTGATTATTCTCACAACACAGAGCGGGATTCCGGGCGATGGCGTTTTATTTTGTTTTCCGATTGTGCGCAGCATTCGGCTGGTTTGCTGAATTCAACAGGGTGAGTGCTGCAACGAGTATTCCGCCTGCGATGGCCAATAACCAATCGTCGATATGCAGCGGTGCGAGATGCAGGAAATTTGCTTAGAGGCTAGTTTTAAAAAAAAGACCCTGGGTATTTCACCAGGGTCTTTTGGAGAACAAGCTTTAACATTTTATCTGCTCATTATAGTTTTTGCTTATGCACAATAAAATGCTCAATCATCTGTTGCTTTAGCTTGTTGCTGATGCTTCAGAATCGACTCTCTATGAAATATTAAAGAATCAACAGTAGAAACAATTAGTTACTTTTATTCCCCGCAGCTTCTTGTTTATTTTTTTCGAGTTCGGCATCAGATAATGCACTGTCTCTTTCTTTATATAGACTTGGTGGGTATTGACCTGGCTTGCCCTCGCCTTTACACCCGGTCAACATGATGGCTAACAGTACAACTGCAATTAGTGAATATTTCATGAAAATCTCCTTTGTAATAATATCAAATGATGTTAATGGATATATTCAGCGTTACGTTGAAACTCAATCAGCTACAAGTCACATACCTAGTCTACAATCTTTATCTGGAATCAAATTGCAGTTCCACAGACAGAAAATATGCTTTTAGAAGACTACCTATTCGTACAAACTTAATCTTCTAAAAGGATAGGATACGATTTCTGAAGTAATTAAGTGATGTAACTAAGAATAAGCGATAACACTTATCCTGATTTAAGGATAACATTAAAAATGTTAATTATGTGTGAAATTTAAACGCAACAGATAGGCGTGTAGTGATCGAAAGAGTGCAATGATTGAGCACTAAAATTTGATGCCAGGTTCGCGGAATACATCGATAAAAAATGAAGTGTGTGGCTGGGTTCCTGTTCTTATTGATGATTTGTCAAAAATGGTCTGTCTAAGAGGCTCTCCTAAGCCGCGATAGTTTTGCCATGGCCGCTTGCCAGATAGTTTTCCGATTGCATTTCCATCAAACGCGAAATCGTACGTTCAAATTCAAAACTGACATCGCCCCCGGTATACAGTGATTGCGGCGGCACAGCGGCAGAGCAGAGGAATTTGACGCCATGTTCGTAGAGCGCATCGATAAAATTCACAAAGCGCTTGGCTTCATCGCTATTTTCCTCGTTGAATTGCGGGATCGCGACCATGATGACGGTATGATAGGTTCTGGCGATAGCGAGATAGTCTGCTGTCCCCAGTGGATTTGCACACAGGCGTTTAAACGAAAAAACCGCAACCCCGCGTGCCGCTTTAGGCACAAACAGTGTACGTCCTTGCACATTCAATACTTCGCTGGGAACTTTTGCCCGGTCTTCAATTCGGCGGTCGGTCAGTCGGAAAAAAGTTGCTGCTAATTGGTCCGTGGTTTCTGTATTGATTGGGAAATAATAAGTCTCTGCGCCTTTCAAACGGTTGTAGCGATAATCTACCGGGCCTTCAAGCGGAATGATTTCAAGTTTTTCCTTGAGTTGCGCAATGAAAGGCAGAAAGCGCTGGCGGTTCAGGCCATTTTTGTAAAGATCATCGGGCGGGCGGTTGGAAGTGGCGACCACAATCACGCCTCGGGCGAACAACTCCTTGAACAATCGGGTCAGAACCATGGCATCGGCAATATCAGTGACTTGTAATTCGTCAAAACATAACAATGTTGTTTCACCGGCTATTTGCCGTGCGATGGATGGCATCGGGTCATTGTCATTCGCACGGCTACCGTGCTGTGCGCGCTCCCGTACTGAGAGATCATGCCATTCTTTAAGCCGGGCATGGATGTCCAACATGAATTCATGAAAATGCACTCGTCGCTTTGATGCAATCGGAGCGACGGAGTAAAACAAATCCATCAACATAGATTTCCCGCGGCCTACACCGCCATAGAGATAGATGCCTTTGGGGGTAGGTTTGTCACTACCCAGCCAACGAAAGATGCCGCTAGGAAACCAGCTTTTGAGCGCAAGGCCATCACGTTTATTTCCGATCGCCGGATAATCGATGAGTTCGCGGTGTAATCGCTCTAATACAGCAACTGCTTTGACTTGATCGTCGTCCGGTTTTAATTCACCGGCTTGCATCAATGCTTGGTATTCTGCATCCGGGTCGGGTTTCTCTAAATTCTGTTGCATGGTTGATTACTTGGCAGAAGTTGCAAATTTTGCTTGCCCGGCAAGCCAGACCAGTATCAAAACGGGGAAGCCCAACAGCGCCGTGGCGATAAAGAAATTTTCATAACCGTAGGCATCAACAAACTGACCGCTGAAACCGGCGATGAATTTAGGCAACAACAACATCACCGAGCTGAATAAGGCATATTGGGTGGCCGAGTAAGCGGAATTGGTTAAGCCCGACAAGTAAGCAATGAAAGCGCAGGAGGCAATACCGGCAGACAGATTATCCGCTGAAATGGTGAAAATCAATCCGCTCACATCGTGGCCGCGTCCTGCCAGCCAGACAAACAACAAGTTGGTTGCCGCGGACAACACCGCTCCAAGGAACAGCGTGCGCATAATGCCGATTTTCAGGGTCAGCACACCGCCAATCGCCGCGCCGACGATGGTCATGATCACGCCATACACCTTAGAAATCGTGGCGACTTCGTCTTTGCTGTAGCCCATATCCACATAGAAGGGATTGCTCATCACACCCATCACCACATCGGAAATGCGGTAGATGGCAATCAGCCCTAAGATCAGCAAGGCTTGCCGGCCATGGTGCACGATAAAATCGCGGAAAGGGGCGATCAGTGCACCGTAAAGCCATATCAACATGGCCCTGATGCGCGGAGGGAGGTTCCAGTGTGCAATCGCTAGTTGCGCAATTTCTTCGTTTTCTGAAATGAGTTTGCTGTAAGGAACATCCGGTTCACGAATGATCAGCGTTGAAATAATGCCGACCGCCATGCTGGCAGCCATCACCAGATAAGCGAAGCGCCACGGCGCATGATCGTAGGCATCCGCAGAGAGATCTACCGCCGCAGCGATCCACAGCACACCCGCCGAGGCTAGGATCATGGCGACACGGTAACCGGCTTGGTAAGTCGCAGCCATAGCGCCTTGCAGCTCGGCGGCGACCGCCTCTATACGGTAGGCATCCAAAGCAATATCCTGCGTGGCGGAAGCAAAGGCCACCGCGAGCGCGAAAAACACCATTTGGGTAAGATTCACAACGGGGTCTGTGCTGGCCATCCCCACCAATGCAACGGTAATGATAATTTGTGACAGTAATAACCAGGCACGGCGCCGGCCCAGCAGTTGCGTCAACAGCGGCAGCGATAGCCGGTCGACCAATGGCGACCACAGCCATTTGAAACTGTACGCCAAGCCAATCCAACTGAGATGCCCAATTGTAGTGCGGTCGATGCCCGCTTCGCGCAACCAGAATGACAGCGTGCCAAGTATCAACAACAATGGCAGTCCGGCCGAAAATCCCAGTGACAGCATGCCCAGCACGCGCGGATGCGTATAAACGCGCAATGCCTGTAACCAACCGGAAAATCCTGTGGATTTCATAAGGTGTGATCGTAATCAATGATCAATGGCGCATGATCGGAGAGACGCTCGGTTTTAAAAATGGAAACACTGCGCGCTTTTTGCGCAATTGCCGGTGTGGCGATCTGATAGTCGATCCGCCAGCCCACATTCTTCGCCCAGGCTTGTCCGCGATTGGACCACCAGGTGTATTGGTCGGCTTCAGGATTAAGCTGCCGGAACACGTCGACAAAACCGATGTCATCCAAAACATTCGACAACCAGGCGCGTTCTTCAGGCAGGAAACCGGAATTTTTCTGATTGGAACGCCAGTTCTTCAGATCAATTTCCTTATGTGCAATATTCCAATCGCCGCACAAAATAATTTCCCGGCCACTGGCGATCAGTGTTTTCAGTACCGGAAAGAATTTTTCCATAAAAAAGAATTTCGCGACCTGACGGTGTTCGCCGCTGGACCCGGACGGCAGATAGAGTGAAATGATGCTCAAATTGCCAAAATCCGCCTGAATAAAACGGCCTTCGGCATCAATCTCCGGGATGCCGACGCCTTCAATGATGTTATCCGGTTGCTTGCGGGAATAAATACCGACACCGCTATAGCCTTTTTGCACCGCGCAATGAAAGTAACCATGATAACTGTCGGGCGACAGCATATCGCCGGAAAGATCGGGCAATTGCGCTTTTAATTCCTGCACACACACAATGTCCGCCGATTGCGCGGCCAGCCATTCAAAAAAGCCTTTTTTTGCGGCCGCGCGAACGCCGTTCAGGTTAAGCGTTATAATTTGCATATCTTTATTTTTGGATTGGTCAAGTTATGTCCGATTTCCGGCAGGCATTTATTCAGTTCGCCATTGAGCGCAATGTGTTGTGCTTTGGTGAATTTAAAACCAAAGCAGGGCGCATGTCCCCGTATTTTTTCAATGCCGGTTTGTTTAACGATGGGGATTCGCTGCGCAAACTCGGGCAATTTTACGCCAAAGCGATTGTCGCTGCCCAGCTTCCGTTTGATATGCTGTTCGGTCCCGCGTACAAGGGGATTCCGTTGGTCAGCACAATAGCCATCGCGCTGGCAGAAATGGGTCACAACTATCCATTCTGCTTTAATCGCAAGGAAGTCAAGGATCATGGGGAAGGCGGGGTGCTGGTCGGTGCGGCGCTGGCCGGGCGGGTGCTGATTGTCGATGACGTGATTTCTGCGGGTACTTCAGTGCGTGAATCGGTCGAACTCATTAAAACCTCGGCTGCCACACCTGGCGGTGTTGTGATTGCGCTCGATCGCATGGAACGGGGTATCGGGGAGTTATCGGCGGCACAGGAAGTACAGCAAATGCACGGACTCTCGGTGACTTCGATTATTAATCTGGATGATTTGGTGGAATATTTGCAGAATCATCGGGAGCTCGAACAATATCTCCCCCCCGTAGAGCGTTATCGCGCGCAATACGGAATCAAGTAATTATTGGTCGTGGCGGTAGTTGCTCTCGGGGTCTTGAATTACGGTCACGTGAAGTTCGCAAACAAGGACGCCGCCAGCGGGCGCAATAACCAAAGCACTGAAGTCGTATCTATTCGTGATGCATCCCAATCCTTTTACACAAGTTCCGCCGGGATGAATATTCATAGCAGTAAAAATCCGTAGTTTAGGATCTGCCCCTACTTATTCCAATTATTTTGTCTGCTAAAAGCTTTCTTTTTTGGAGTCAAAGTCAGCCCTTATTGTTTGTTAATTTTGATTGCTTCCATACAGACAGAATAGTGCTTAGGGGGGGTGCTTTTTTGTAACTTAAATTGAGAAAGTTTGAAGGTTGAATAAACGAGAGAAAAGAGGGCAGGTGCCTATAACAAACATTGTGCTTTGTTATCGAATCATAAGTTGAAATACTAGCAACAAATAGATATGATTAAATTAAATAATACGTTATGTTCATTGGAAGTTAAATTTATGGCTCAAGATTTCGAAAAAACTCAAAACATTGATCACAAATATTTGGAAATAAAATATAAAAGAAGCTGGGTACAGTTAGCGATAGAAATAACTACACTTTTTATTGTTGGTATTTCGTTGTATCACACTATTAATGAAAAAAAGATGACTTCTGAAATAAAAGATAATACGTATTCAATACGAAATTCGATTGAGAAACCTCTTCAAGGTGTTTGGAACTTTGAATCAAGTTTCACGAAATATTTTGATGAAAAAGATTTAGAAGAACTCGGAGGAATAGGAAAAGCATTCATTATCTGGGGACCCGATAATCAATACGAAATACTTATCGGCTATGAAATAGTTCGGAATGCAACAAAGGGACCTAAAATAACACTAACTGCATTAACGCTCAAAGGTAGTTTCAATTCCAAAGAGGATGGTACTGTCGGTGAGCAATTTTCTATGTCTTTTTCGCGAATAGCGCGTCACAGTAGTTTAGCGGATCATCCTATTCATGATTACCGATATACAAATTGCAAATATGATAAGAGTGTTGATCACGGCAAGGTTATTACCTGTAAATTTATTCCCAAAAGCGGAGCCTCTATTTCAGAAGTAACTTTAAGGCAAGAACGCTATATTAGTATGAATCCAAATACTTTTAAAATTAATTAAGAAAAATTTTGGATAATTATAAGCATATAAAATGTATCTAAACCGAGATATTGAATTTCTCAGCGGCGGATAAATCAACTATGGTTTGTGCTGCTTCCAAGATTCAATAATAACGCACGTGCTAACAGGTTTAGTCAACGGGGCCAGGTCCAGAATAAAGAATTTTTATTCATCAAAATGCGTACGCATTGAACCCTTAATTATTCAGTAAGTTACACTCCATTTTCTTCGTTCTTTGGTATGGCATCTCTCCTCCCATTTAACCAGTATCGTACGTACACTAGTGATTGAGTTGCTGCAGGGAGTACTCACTCAGATCACCACGCATATCGGAAATTTTTAATGACTTTCGCTACCGCCCCGGCGTACCGTGGACTGGCCTGGGTTATACCTGCGATTGGGGTAATCCGGCAAGCCGTTTCGGCGCGAGTGAGTATATTCTCAGTCCGAACTCTCCCTATCAAATCGAGCGGGTCGTGGAGACGTCCGAATATTGCCGCTAAGTTTAGGAAACGCTGAATAACTCATGTTTGTCATTCCGAACAAAGTGAGGAATCTTTGTGAATCAACGTGATAGATTTCCCGCTACGTTCGAAATGACAGTTATTCAGAGCTTCCATTATGGCGGTAGTCGGCGTTGATGTTCAAGAAAACTGGCTTTACCTCGCGCCGGTTGCCTCGAAATCGTTTTTTTGGCTGGGAAAACTATGACAAATGTCCTAGTTGGACTAGGCGTAATGTTCTATTGAGCCGGAAAGCCTCGTCGATTAAGATTCTTTAGGGGAGTATGTATAATATTTTGAATTAATTATAATATTTCTCATATAGCGATGTAAGTTTAGATTTTCAGCCAGACCAAGAAAAGTTTAGGGAAACTTTCTTTATGCCTTGACTTGGTTATAATTTTTTTATTCCAGACTGAAAGGAGTATCAAATGAAGAAATCACTTATAACAATCACTCTTTGCCTAACACTCATTACGTTTTCTTCTTTTATCAAAGCGGCACCCGTTTTAATTGACTTTGATGATGTGATCGGTTCAAGGGTTGATATCACTAACAGGTATGCGGGACTGGGCGTTACCTTGAATGCCATCGACAATCCTTTTCCACTTTCTGGCGCTTTCCCAGCGCCTGACATATTGCCTGTCACTCTAGGCGGCGTGTCGACATGGACGGAAGGTTTTGCATCAGCATTATCACCGCCTCAGGTTGCGGTAAGCTCGCCATTTGCTGGAGAGCCTGATTATGGGGATGGCGGCATATTAATCAGCTTTGCGTTCGATGTGAATAGTGTTTCTTTGGTAGGGGTTGATAACGGCACCAATTCTGGCACGGATGACGAATCGGTGACGTTGACGGCTTATGATGCATCGGGAAATAAAATCGGCCAGGTTTATAGCACTACAAACTTACCGAATGCATTGGGGTATGATCAAACATCGGCTTCTATAGCGTTACCCGGTATCCGCTATGTCGCTTTTAATTATACGGATTCCAATTTCGGCTTTTATTCAATCGATAATTTGGAATTTGTGGCAGCGCCCATTCCTGAACCCAATATGATTTTCTTGCTGAGTGCTGGTTTAATTGCACTTGTGGGATTCCGCAGAAAATTTGGCAGGATTTATGTTTGATAATTTTTTCCCAAGCCGGGTAAAAGTCTCTTAAAAATCAGCAAACAATCACCGGATAAGGCCGGTGATTGTTTGCTTCTGAAGTAGTTTCTGAGTCAAAAAAGACGGGTGTTACGATGCGCTTATCGGATCGTCTGCCTAATCTTCTTTTCAAACTCCCAGCGTCTTATCAGTAAGCCACATAAACGGAATGATAACGGTATCAAGAATTATTACTGTTTGTAATCAATAATTTGTTGTTGTTTTTGTGCGTTGTGGCTCGTATAATGCCGGTTGTTTGCAAAATGCTTTTCGGCTCTTGTCTGTTCAAATAAGACGGCATCAAGAGCTGCCTGTCATCCAATAGATTAGAGGAACACGATCATGAAAGGTAATCCAAAAATTATCGGCTTGCTGAACAAGCTGCTGGCCGAAGAGTTGACAGCCATGGATCAATATTTCGCCCATTCTCGTATGTACGAAGATTGGGGATTCAACAAGTTATATGAGCGAATCGATCACGAGATGAACGATGAAAAGCAGCATGCCGATCTTTTGATCAAACGGATTTTGTTGCTCGAAGGTGTGCCGGTGATAGGCAACCGCAGCCCGCTGCGAATTGGCCAGGATGTGCCGGAGATGCTGCAAAACGATTTGGCGCTAGAACGTTCGGTGATCACCGCGTTACGTGATGCCGTCGCGATTTGCGAACAGGAACGGGATTATCAAACGCGGGAAATTCTCGAAGGTATGCTCGCCGAAACGGAGGAAGATCATGCGCATTGGCTAGAACAGCAATTGGGACTGATCAACAGAGTAGGACTGCAGAATTATTTGCAATCGCAGATGTGATTGTGGATGTATCGCTCATGATGCTAGGAGCAGTCTGCGTCATGAGCGATGACTTTAAGCCGCTCTCGCACTCTGTACGAGAAAAATGGCATTTTGAATCTGCGAATATTTATCAACAGTTGCAAAATCTTGAGCGTGATCGGTCACGCTAAAGAATTTCTTGTGAGCAGTCAGATATTTTTAAAGAGTCTCTGAATAATTGTCATTTCGAGCATGGCGAGAAATCTATGATGTTGATTCGGAAAGATTCCTCACTCTGTTCGGAATGACAAAAATGAATTAATCAGTGTTTCCTTAGGTATCCGTCCTTGTGAAAATTACTCGGACATATGCTCTGAAACATCATAAGTTCACGATCAGCCAGGATTCGCCGAACGACCTGAAAAATAAATCCCAATCAACCGTGGTCCATTGTCTCAGGAATCAGAAACGCATAGCCTTTCACTTCAAGACTATGTTTCCGCATATAATCACAACATCCGCACGGCCTAGTCCGCTATCGGTTGTGCAAGACCTTCTTCTATAACAAATCGTTATTTGCATGCTGGATCAGATCCAAACATCAACCGGAGTGTTTTTGAAGATCATACGACACAATACCTATGCGGCTGTTGGTTATGTCCTATTTGGCTTCCTGGGATTGTTGCTCGCGATTCCGCCGGGTTATGCGAGTCCGGTTTTTCCTGCCGCTGGCTTAGCGCTAGCATTGACACTGGTATCGGGTTACCGCCTGTTGCCGGGCATCTGGATTGGCTCGTTGGGACTCAATATCTGGGTTGCTTGGAATCAGAACGATCTTACGCAGAGTAGTATCCTGATTGCGGTGTTCTTAGGAATGGGTGCGATGCTGCAAGCCGCGCTAGGGGCTTGGCTTGTCCACAGATTCGTCAAGGCGCGCTGGCAAATTTTGATGCGGGAAAAAGAGATCTTCACGTTTTTTCTGCTGAGCGGCCCATTGTCTTGCATGATCTCAGCCAGTATCGCGCATCTAACCTTGTTCTTTTCTGGCGCTATCGGTGCAGACGATATCTCTTGGTCATGGTGGAACTGGTGGTCCGGCGATACCTTTGGGGTACTCGTCTTCGCACCGTTGTCGCTGGCTTTTTTCGGCAGCCAATCCTACTGGAAAACGCGCAAGTCCGTCATTGCTCCCATTACGCTGATTCTGGTGGTGTTGATCGTTACGGGGTTTGTTAATACATCGAAACTTGAAAACAGGCAACAGCAAGCAGAAATTCAGAGCATTGGGCAAAACATCGCTTTTCAGTTACAGGAACGTTTCAATGCCTACAACGAAACGCTATCGGCGTTGCGGCGTTTGATCGAGCTGAATCCGGATATGAGCTATCAGCAATTTGATTACTTTACTCAAGAGATATTGCAGGATTATCAGAGCATTGCAGGATTAAGCTACAATTTTCTTGTGCGTGACCGAGACCGGGCTCTCTTCGAACGAACCCACTCCGGGAGTGTTTCTGGGGGGCCATTCCGGATAACCGAATTGGATGCGCAGGGCGAGTTAACGGTTGCAAGCAAGCGGCCGGAGTATATTGTCGTGACCTATATGACGCCGCTTGAAAGCAATCAAAGGGCAATCGGTTACGATATATATTCCAATCCCGCTCGGGCAGAAGCCATTGACCGCGCCCGGCATTCCGGCCAGCCAGTGGCAACCGGTTTGATCAATCTGGTGCAGGACCAACACAATAAGGCGGGCATATTGGTACTGCATCCTGTTCACCGCCAGATTTTTGAGCAGAATGGTCCGGAACATCCACCGGAATTTATCGGTTTTGTGGTGGGTGCATTAAAAATTCCCGATATGGTTAACTTCGCCGTCGGCAATGTTGCTGCGCCGGGTATTGTTTTTCAATTGCGAGATTCTGCCGGGCACCGCGATCGTCAATTGCTGTTCAGTTCAGCACCAGGCAGTGCAACGGATACCAATCTCGATTGGCGGACAACGCTGATGATGGCTGATCGTAGCTGGGAATTAATCATTTCTCCGGATGCGAAATGGTTGCATGCGCATCGGCCATGGCAGGCCTGGGCGCTGAGCTTTGCCGGATTGCTGGTGGCCAGCATGCTGCAGATGTTGATGTTAGTGACTACGGGTAGAACCATACTGATTCAAGAAACCGTAGACGAGCAAACGGCGCAATTGCGTGCGAACAGCGAAGCGCTCCGGCAGGCTAAGGTTGCTGCAGAATCGGCTAATTTGGCCAAAAGCCAGTTTCTGGCGACCATGTCTCATGAAATTCGGACACCGCTGAATGGCATTCTGGGCATGGCCTACCTGCTCCAAAAGACGGACATCAAAGATAATGAGCGATTGGATTATTCCCGGGTAATCATGACCTCCGGAAACAACTTGTTGATCATACTCAACGATATCCTTGACTTGTCAAAGATTGAAGCCGGACAGATCAAATTGGAAAACCATGTTTTTGATCCCGGACAATTGATGCTGGAAACGGCGGCACTATTTGCCGAGAGTGCGAATATGAAAGGACTGGCACTCGATGTGTCTTGGCACGGAAAACCACGAATGCGATACTGTTCCGATCCGGTCAGAATAAGTCAGATGCTGGCTAATCTGGTTAACAATGCCATCAAGTTTACGCCGCAAGGTTTTGTGCGTATCGAGGCACGCGAAATCAGAAACGCATCAGCAGAAACGATGCTGGAGTTTACGGTGACCGATAGCGGCATTGGCATTCCTGCCGACAAGCACGATAGACTGTTTAAGCCATTTTCCCAGGTGGATGCTTCGACAACCCGGCAATACGGCGGTACCGGTCTTGGTCTTTCTATCGTGCATAATCTGGCCCGATTGCTGGGAGGACGCGTCGGTGTCGAAAGCCAGGAAGGCAAAGGCACGAGAATATGGTTCCAAATCCGTGCTTACTCGGCCAGCGTCGACGATGCAGGCGATACCATTACCGGTGCTGTGCCGACACGAAAAAATTCTCAGCAAGCCGGTTTGATTTTGGTAGCTGAGGATAATGCGATCAGCCGCACGGTAATCGTCTCTTTATTGGAAAATCAGGGATTCCGCTGTGAAGTTGTTGAAAACGGCCAAGAAGCGGTGAATGCGGTCATGCAAGGGATGAGGCCTGTGCTTGTGCTGATGGATTGCGAAATGCCGGTGACGAATGGTTATCAAGCGACAGAAAAGATTCGTCAATGGGAACGGGAAACCGGAAAAACGCATCTGCCGATCATTGCCTTGACTGCAAATGCGTTCGAGGATAACCGTCAGCGGTGCTTTGCAGCAGGGATGGATGATTTTCTTTCCAAACCCGTCAATATGAATCTCTTGGTGGTGGCGCTCAATAAATGGGCCAATCAGCACACCGGCTCCAGTCGCTAGAAAAATTGTTCAACCCGCTACCAATAACGGAAATTGCCGGTATCCAGATGGATAAAATTGGACGAGGGATAATAACCGACCCCACCCATTTGCAATGACAAGGCGGTAGCGCGCAGATCGGATAATTTACGTCCTGGCAAGCGAATGTCGATGGCCTTTCCATGCGTATGCATGCTGTTTTTAGCAACGCCACCGCTTTGTTCCGCCAACTTGGCATTGGTGGCAGGGGAGCGGTACGCGGAAACGACATGGAATTCCTGATTGGTTCTCAATCTGTATTGCAACTGATGCAGAATATCGAATAGATCAGGATCTATCGCAAAGCGATCACCGGTACGATGGTCGCGCAGCACATGATTGATAGCGCGCATTCCTTCAGGAATATAGCGGCCATTGGCCCAGAAGGTCGCGCGCGTGCGTTCGCCGGTGTGTAAGTTAAGAAAGCTTAGTTTTTTCTCGAAGGGTCTTTTGATTGCTGCATGAACAGACGTTGCAGCCATTGGAAGGGTCAGTAAAGTGCATGCGCCTAATCCGGCTTTTAAAAAGCGGCGGCGGCTTGGTTCTGGTTCTGTTTCGGATACGTGGGTTTGATTTAGAAGGTTTCGTATCATCGGCTATTTTCTCCTTGAAAATGTTGCGAATGTGTGCGAATAATTAATTATTACCAGCGAGCATACCGCAAAGCGCGCATGTCCCGGTCATAAATATCAGGGGAAAAGCGCAGCTTTTCTTGCTCATCAATCCAGGCCGTAATATACACTAAGTAAATGGGCAGTGGTTTGGGTAAATACACGGTGGTGGTTTGGCTGCTTTCCAGATCAGCAAGGAATTTCTCCGGTAGTTCTTGTTTCCCCAGTGCAAATGCCGCAAATTCCAGCGGTTTTTCCAGCCGGATGCACCCGGAACTGAAGGTGCGAATATCCCTCTGGAAAAGGGACTTGGAGGGCGTGTCATGCAGATAAATATCAAATGAATTGGAAAACATGAATTTAATCCTGCCTAATGCATTGTTTTTGCCAGGATCTTGGCGCAAAACATAGGGGAATCTGTGTTTGATTGTTTGCCAATCGATCGTGTCCGGATCGATGGCTTCACCATTCCGGTTGTGATTCGGAAAAACTTTGATATTTAATGAAGTGAAATGACTCGGATCACTCTGTTGTTTCGGTAGTAAGTCTTTACGCGCAATACTGTCAGGAACATTCCAATACGGATTCAGAATCATATGCGAGAGCCTGCCATTAAAAGTGGGCGTTGACCGGTAATCGCGTCCGACGATAATGCGCATATCGAGAACAGGCTTGTCTTTCTCGATGACTGTGAGGCGGAATCCGGCCGTGTTAACCAGTACGTAGCGTTCACCCAGATTTCTCGGAAGCCAGCGCAGGCGCTCCATATTGATCCGCAGTTGGCGAATTTTCCTGTCAAGAGGGACATTTAGGGCGCGGATGGTGTTTTTTCCGATAACGCCGTCGGTATTCAATCCATGTTGCGCTTGAAATGCCTGAATGGCCGTAACCAGCTCGTCATCGTAGTGCTCGCTTGCAGTGGGAGCAATGTGATAGTCGTCGATTCCGTCGGCGGCATACGCTTGCGCGATGCGTTGGCGGATCAATGGGATGTTTGTGTGCGTGTCTCCCGGCCGGATCGATGGTGCACTGGGAATATGCACCCACTCGATGTGACTGCTGGCAAGTTTCTGGTAACGCGCCAGTGTTTGCTTAAGCAACTGATAGCTTGGCTGCTTTGGGGACAAATCATTGAGCGATTGTTGCAGACGGTTGGTTTTGATTGCTCCGTGCAAGAAAGTTACCGCGTCAAACGCAGGTTGCGGGATATGCCAATCCTCATCAGCCTTAGCCGCTGTGAACCGTCCGCGCGATAAATCTCGTGCCAATATCAACAGCGCATGCGTCGTGCGTATTTCCAGTTCAATTGCTGCGGGCAAAGATTGACTGGCTTGTTGTTGTAGTTGCTGCAATTGTTGCAAGTGATAATCGTGGCTATCCAATCCCTCGGATTCCGCATTGGCGATGAAAGTGAATGCTATTTCGAGTAGAGAGGATCCCGGTTCCGGCGTTACCCACACCGGCTGATAATTCCGGGCGGTGTAAAAGCGCTGTAAATCGGCAGTATCAGTTTTGTTCAAGCCAAACGAAGCAGATTTTGAGAATTGCTGCTCTATTGCTTTTGCTTCAATGATCAGCGCATGGGAAATCGAAGGAATTAACAGAAAAAAAGTGCAACAAAAGAACTGGAAAATCAATGAGAGGTTTTTAAGTGGATAGCGCGGCAAACTGTGGTTCCTTTCGATGCGGCAATGTTTTTATCAGGGAATTTCTGGATTTTACCATCAATGCCTTGTGATCTCATATTTGGCTGAAAGGTAAAATTACCACGCATTTCTCGATTTTTAAACCAAAAAATCTAAGGAACGACTGAATTATTTGTCGCACCGGCGGAAGCCGGTGCCCAGTTCTTTGATTCTTCTGGATTCCGGCTTTTGCCGGAATGACACATTCCTAATAATTCAACGGCTCCCTAATTGATCACGCAGAAGCTTGTTTGACTAAATATCCGGCATTACGTATATTTTGTGCGGGGAGAACAGAGATTCTCATATAAGCAATTGAACTACAATATAAATATGACAGCTAAAAAGCAAGTGCAGTATTTATTGGACTTTATCGATAAAAGCCCAAGTCCCTGGCATGCGGTCGCTTCGATTGAAGCGGCAATTGGAGCATTTCAGTTTGTCCGCCTCGACGAAACCGCCAAATGGCAGTTGCAGGCGGGCAGGCGTTACTATGTGGTGCGCGATGATTCGTCGATTGTGCTGTTCGTGTTGGGAAATAAAGCGCCAGCTGAATCAGGTTTTAAGATTGTTGGTGCGCATACGGACTCACCGGGATTCCGGATCAGGCCGAATGCCGCAACTGTGAGCGATGGCATTGCCCGGCTCGGTGTCGAGATTTACGGCGGACCGATACTCGCGACCTTTGCCGATCGTGATCTGAGTCTGGCTGGACGGATCAGCTATATTGATGAAAAGGGAAATCTTGCCTACAAGCTGGTGCACTTCGACCGGCCATTGTTGCGCTTGCCGAATCTGGCGATTCACATGAATCGAAGCGTCAATGAAGACGGTTTGAAGTTGCATAAACAGAATGAGTTGCCGCTGCTGTTTGCGCAATTGACCGGCGACCAGTTACCGAAACCTTACTTTCTGCAACTGCTGGAGCAGGCGACGGGCATCGGCGCCGCGCAACTGTTGTCGTGGGATCTGGCGGTTTACGACACGCAAAAGGGCGCATTCTGGGGTGCGAATGAAGAGTTTTATGCCGATAGCCAGATCGATAACCTGGCTTCCTGCCACGCCGGACTGCAAGCCATGCTGGATGACAGCGTGCTGAATCATGCTGAAAGCACCCTGGTGTGCGCGTTTTTCGATCACGAGGAAATTGGCAGCGAAAGCCATATTGGCGCTGCCGGCAGCTTTTTATCCGATGTCTTGCAACGCATCAGCATCGCCACATCGTCGGAGCGCGAAGATACGGCACGCGCGATGGCGCAGAGTTTCTTGGTCAGCGCGGACATGGCGCATGCCTATCACCCTAACTTCCCCTCGGCCTATGACGCAGATCACAAAGTTTTCGTCAACAAAGGCCCAGTGATTAAATCCAACGCCAACCGCCGCTACAGCTCCGAAAGTGTCTCCACAGCGCGCTTCATCCAGTGGTGCGAAGAAGCCGATGTTCCCCATCAACGCTACTCGCACCGCAGCGACCTGCCCTGCGGCAGCACCATCGGCCCGATCGCCTCGGCAAAACTCGGCATACGCAGCGTCGATGTCGGCTGCCCGATGTGGGCGATGCACAGCATCCGCGAAAGCGCCGGTGTGCAGGATCATGACTATATGATCAGAGTGTTGAAGCGGTTTTTTAGCGATTAGGCACGGTAAACTACTGTACTTATTACTAAATCCGTATACCGGGCTAGACATGACCAAACTTTTTATTTCGCATAGCTCGCAAGATGATGCTTTTGTTCGCGAACTCCGTGAAGTGCTTGCCGATCACGGGCAAGCTGGCTGGATCGATTCGCGCGAGTTGCGCGGTGGCGATTTGCTCTGGCCGGAGATTCAAAAGGCCATCGAGGATGCATCGGCGTATGCTGTCGTCGTCAGCCCTAATGGGTTGCAATCGGATTGGGTTGGTGACGAGTTAGCTTACGCGCTGGACGTGCAGAAGCAGCGTGGCGAAGACGAATACCCTGTTATTCCGCTTTCGTTGGACGGTACAAAACTTGGTATTCTGAAGCAGCTTTTCGCCACGGAACCGCTTTACATTTCAGTGAGCAGCGAGGCGGGCGGCATTGAAGCCGCAATGGATGCGGTTCTGGTCGCGTTGAAACGGCGAAGTCCTGCTGACGTTTCTTCTACGCCGCAACCCAAGGCCGAGCCGCTGGAAGAGCTGGTTCTTGAACTCACGGATCTGAAAATTCAAGAGCAAGACGGCAAACGCCGCGCTTCGGCTCGCGCCCGGCTGATTTATGAGCCTGCCACGCCGGGCCAGCGCGAAGTCATAAGCGCACAGCAATGGCGTTTCGTCGCGCCCATTGGTCCCATCGAGGTGGAAGAATTGCGCTGGTATCTGGAGAAATATGCGATCTGGCCGAGCCACTATTTCCGCGACCAAGCGCGTAAAGTCGAGGAAAATCTCGTGAAGTGGGGGCAGCTTCTGCACGAGGAAGCGATGCCCGCAGCGTCCACTGCGAATGTTATGCTGGCTTGGGTGCGAATTAACGATCGCGCCGGGCGCCGGTTTTCTATTCACGTGGATGCGACGCCTGAATCCGGCGCACCCGAAGTTGAAGTTTTCGCTGCCAGAGAAGCCGCTACGCTGCTGCTCGGTTTGCCGTGGGAGCTGCTGCACGACGGCGATGGTTATCTTTTCCAGGGTGCAAAGCCGACGCGCGTTCGCCGTCGTTTGCCCAATACCAAAGTGCTCGATGTGCCGGTGGTTGCTCCACCGATCCGCATTCTGCTTGTGACTGCACGTCCAGAGGATGAGGCTTGCGGCTACATCGACCACCGTGCGAGCGCATTGCCGCTGGTTGATGCGATGGAATCGCTGCCCGGTCTGGTCCTTCAAGTGCTCAATCCGCCCACGTTACCGTCCTTGCGCGCGGAACTCGATCGTGGCAGGGGAGAAAATAAACCTTACCACGTTGTCCACTTCGATGGTCACGGCGTCTATGATCGTTCCGTCGGCCTTGGCGGGTTGTGTTTCGAGCTTCCAGAGGACTCCAACAAGCTGGAGCAGCGTCGGCATGCCACCGTTTTTACCAGCGAACTTGGCCCGCTGCTACGCGATCACCGCATTCCACTCGTGTTTCTCGGAGCTTGCCAGACTGCGAAAGCCGAACAAGCATCCGAATCCGTCGCTTCCGAATTGCTCAAGACCGGGGTGGTTTCCGTGATTGCCATGAGCCACAGCGTGCTGGTCGAGACGGCACAGCGATTTGTCAGTGCGTTTTATCAGGCATTGGCCGGGGGTAAACGCGTTGGTGACGCTATGCTCGCCGGTCAGCGTCAACTCAAGGACGACACTTTCCGAAGGCGCATTTTCGGCGCGGGTGAATTGCGGCTGGAAGATTGGTTCGTGCCGGTGCTGTTCCAGGAAAAAGACGATCCGCAGCTTTTTAAAACCATGCCTGCCAAACAGACGCAGGAAGATGCCAAAGCCGCGCTCGCTAAACGCCTTGGCGATCTGCCGCCGATGCCGGAAACCGGATTTGTTGGGCGCAGCCGCGAGCTGCTTGCATTGCAACGGTTATTGCAGCACGAGCGCTACGCCGTAGTGCGCGGTCAGGGTGGCGAAGGCAAAACTGCACTTGCCGCCGAGCTTGCCCGTTGGATGGTGCGTTCGCAGCAAATCCGTCATGCCGCGTTCGTCTCGGTCGAAACGCATAGCCATGCCGCCGCAGTGCTCGATGCACTCGGCCGTCAATTGGTGTGCTCAAATTATTCTGTGGCGACATTCGAGAATCTCGATAAAGCCATGCTGCCGATTGAGCGTGCATTGCGCGAGCGGGCTACTTTGTTGATAGTGGACAATATGGAAAGCATCCTGCTGTCGCCTTTTATGCAGCACGAAACACCGGAAGCACTGTCGGAGGATGCGAACGAGGCGTTGCAAGCCATTCTCGCGCTGTGCGAACAATTACTGAAAGCGGGTGACACCCGCCTGATCTTCACCAGCCGTGAAGCGCTGCCCGAGCCGTTTAATGCCGTACGGAACCGGCGCGAACTGCACCAGCTTGACCGCGACGATGCGGTGAAATTGGTCGAACGCGTGCTGAACGTTGCTGGTGGAGAAGCGGATGCTACCAGCGATGCCACGCGTGAGGAAATCGAGCAACTCGTCGATGCTGTGCATTGTCATGCCCGTACATTGTCGCTGCTGGCCCCGGCACTGCGCAGTCGCGGCGTCGAAGCGACTCGCGTTTCGCTCGTCGAGTTGATGGCCGAGATGGAAAAGCGATTTCCTGGCAGTCGAGAGCAATCGGTTTTTGCCAGCATTGAGCTGTCGCTGCAACGCCTGTCTGCGGTGAATCAAGAGAAGGTACGAGTGCTTGGGGTATTCCACAGTGGATTTCATCCGGAAGTTCTTCGCACAATGATGCAATGGGAAGTGGTGGATGTGGTCTCCCTGGCAAAGGAACTGATTCAGACAGGACTGGCGACGGCAAACCGCTACAACTATCTCACGCTTAATCCCGCGCTTTGCCCCTACCTGCTCGGGCGGATGGAGGAAATGGAGCGAGAGTCGCTGATGGCCCATTGGGTCAAGGCGATGCTTGCGCATACCGGGTTTCTTAGGCAGCAGCAGAAACAGAAAATCGAGGTCGCGGCGACACTGACAATGCTGGAACTCCCAAATCTATTTGTGTTGCTTGATCGGGTGCAGCACGCAGGAGATGCTGCGGCGACGATCGATCTGACTATTTCGCTCTACGATCTGCTAAGATGGCTCGACAAGCCACGGTTGTTAGGTCGCGTGGGGCAGGTGCGAGACGCCGCAGCGACGGCGCTGGGCGATATCTGGAATCATCTTCAGTTCGAGGTAGAGCGAACCATTATCGAGCAGCAGCTTGCCGCTAATCGGCTGCGCGAGGCGTTTGATGGCGCGCAAGCGTTGCTGCAGCGCGCTCGGGAGGCAGGTGAGCAGGCTTATCCCGGTGTCGATTACGATCTGGCGATGGCTCATTTTTTATTGGCGCGCGTGTTGCACATGGTTGGAGACGCTGAGCAGGCCTTGCCACTACTGAATGAAGCCCATCAGCGTTTCGATGCTATCGAGAAACGGGAGCCGGATCGCAGTGCAGCAGTAATGGTATCTGCCTGCATTGGGGAACAAGGCACTTGTTTCCTTTATCTGGGTCGGCTCGAGGAGGCCGCGGAAGCTTACGAAAAGGCCATGTTCCGCGACGAGAAAATCGGTATCGACCGGGAAGTTGTTGTTTCCAAAGGCCAGCTTGCGACTGTCCGTTTGCTGCAGCGCCGCTACCCGGAAGTGCTGAAGGCTTATGCCGAATTGCGTGAAAAGTTCACGCAGCTGAATGAACCACACATGATTGCCGTGAGCTGGCATCAGACCGGCAATGCTTATCAGGAGATGAATCAACCGGAAGCGGCGGAGAACGCCTATTACGAAGCGCTGGCTATCGATGTGAGACTTGGCGATGTCAGCGGGCAGGCGGATACACTCATGCAACTGGGGAGCTTGTATGGCAATGTCCTTGGCAGTCTGGAAAAGGCCGTGGACTTTTATCGGCAAGCTGCGGAGAAGTATGCCGAGATCGGCAATGTGGTCAACGAAGGGCGAGCGAGAAATAATCTTGGCGATACCTTGCGAAAGCTTAACTGCTTTAACGAAGCACGGTTGGAAATTAACCGTGCGATTGCTTGTTGCCTCGACTACCGCCGCGACGGCGGTAAGGATCACTCCGATACCGCTCGCCTAGCTTTGGGTGTTAGCCAATCGCTGCTTGCTGGTGACAATGCTGCCGCTACATCCTTGCTTCATCAACAAGCTTCCCATTTTGAAGAGGCTGGTTTTGGTGGCTTCATCCACGCCCTGCAAGCCATCGTCGCTGGCAATCGCGACCCCGCCCTCGCTGATGCTCCAGATCTTCACTACACGATGGCCGCCGAAATTCTGTTCCTGATTGAAACGCTGGAGAAGCCCCGCTAGCGCCCGCACTTCACAGTATGATTGTGTCCCAATAAATGGGGCCTCGGGTTTGATTGGAGTGTGTTTTTCTTCGTTATTGTTGTCTGATCCTGTCAAATCGCCGCTAGCCTTACCTGGCGAAGACGATTCTGAATAACCAGCATTTGTCATTCCGAACGCAGTGAGGAATCTTGTCGTATTTACGCTATAGATTTCTCGCGTTGCGCCAAATGACAATTTTTTAGAGATTCCCTGGAAACTATACCCACCCGTCCTGCAATAGGACACTGCCAATCAGATGGGTGACAGCTTCGGAACTTTGTGCAATCTCAACCGGCAGCCAATTGCGATCTATTTGATTGCTTTCCAGCCGAGACAATTGCAGATCGAGTTCATCGCCGGTTGCAGATCTCCCCAGTGTTTGGGTATAAATCGTTTGCACATAGTCGGTATCGGGTAGATCTTGCAAACCGGCCCGCTGCTGAAACCAATCTAGAATTGCATCTGGATCGTAAGGCTGTTGCAGTGTTTCGCGTCCGAGTTGCCATTCTGCTGCAGTGGCATCGCGGTTAAAGAAGCTGTGCACCAGACGTGCCAGAATACCTTCAGTTTGATTGTGCGCAATCACGACGGTTTCATTGTTGTCGAATGCGATCATTTCGGCATTCTTAATGCTGAACATGGCGCCATCACTGAGTTGTGTCAATTCCAGATGATTATCGACAAACTCCAGATGCACATCGTCACGACTACCCGGCATGCGCAATACATCAAAACCTGCGCCGCCATCGGTATTCATGGCCAGTCCTAGCGGCAAATAACCCTGATTATCTTCATCGCCGCCAATAAAGTCACGGATTGCATCCACCCGGATAATATTGGGATTGGTTTCTATACCGGCCAGCAGAAGTGTCCGGAGATTTAATTGAATAGATTCAGTTGGTTATTATTGTTCGACATGGTTATTTGCACATCGGTATTTTTAACCAATTGATCGATAGGTATTTTTTCGAAAAGAGTTAGGCTTAAAA
>NZ_JAKFWH010000056.1 GCF_021731985.1 Nitrosomonas sp. | reverse complement strand
TTTTAAGCCTAACTCTTTTCGAAAAAATACCTATCGATCAATTGGTTAAAAATACCGATGTGCAAATAACCATGTCGAACAATAATAACCAACTGAATCTATTCAATTAAATCTCCGGACACTTCTGGTTCTATTTAATAAAATGCGTAAGAATATGCCTACATATTGGCGGATTATATTTGAAATAATTCATATACACTTACTCAATCAGAGTTTATTCAATAGTATTTGATATGGCCCACCCAGACTTCATCAATGAGAATATATTCGATACAATTCACGAAACAAGAGTCAGTGCTTATCTGACGTGCGGTTTCGTCGCTATGGCTGTTTTACTGGTGGATTTTATGACACCGCTTGGCGTAGCGAGTGGTGTTCCCTATGTTGCTGTCGTGTTGCTCTCGTTAAAATCGCCTGAAAAGCGCTTTACCCTAATCGTTGCTTCCATCTGCACCATTCTGGTAGGGGTTGGATATCTTGGATCACCGCCGAGCGATATCCCGGCATATCAAGTTTTTGCAAACCGCACAATGGCAATATTGGTGATCTGGGTAACAGCGATATTGGCATTAATACAAAGAAATAAAGTATATGAATTGCACCAAGAGCGATTGAAGCGCATACAGTCAATTAAAGAAGCTGAAATAAGGGAAGAAAAGTTAAAGGTTTTAAAAGCTACGATGCGAACAGTACAAGATATCACCGGTAATTTCTTAAATAATTTACACTGTTTTAAGTTTGAAATTGAGACAAATAAAACACTGTCACCCGAATCCGTGAAGAAGCTTGATGCGCTTATCCAAGATACGTCGCTGCGCATTGATAAACTGGGTAATTTGGATGAGATACGTGAAAAAAGAATGGCGGGTGATATGATAGGTATAGATTATGAGCATCCTGGAAAGGATGAGGATACAATCAGCAAAAAATAATGAGTGCTGTGAAATTAGTGAGAGGATGAACAATGTTAGGGCAGGGATCTGGCGGAAATGTATTGGCAGCAGTTTGTAGTTTCTTTATACCAGGGTTGGGTCAACTGGTTCAGGGGCGTTTATTGCCAGCATTTTTGTTTTTTGTAATCGTTGGCGTGGGATACTTTTTTGCTGTGCTGATTATTCCTGCAGTAATTGGTGGAATTTTTCATCTATGGTCAATTATTGATGCGGCCCGATTCACTGGACCTGCTTAATTTGGATTTGCAATTTGTGCAGGTAGTTTTCATCTGACCAGTGAATCTGTTCTGTATTTCTGGTATAGCGGAGATACAGTTTCAAAGGTAATCGGTAGTTTTAACTTCTGCTGAATACTTCCAAAAAATCTTCAATAGTCTTGTTCCGGTTTGCTTTCATTCAATATAAATTGCATGATCCTAAATCATTTAAAGTGTTTCCACTTCCCTCAATACGAAGAAATAAATTACTTCAATCCGTAATCAGATAGAATTTAACGAGTATTCAAGAGCAATATCCTATTCTTATTTAATTTTTATTTCATGTCCTCATTAAAACAAGCTTCACAAAAAGTTGGCTTTATTTCTCTTGGTTGCCCAAAGGCACTGGTGGATTCCGAACAAATATTGACTCAGTTACGTGCCGAAGGGTATGAAATATCGTCTTCATACGAAGACGCAGATTTGGTTGTTGTTAATACCTGCGGGTTTATTGATAGTGCGGTTGAAGAATCGCTGGATGCGATCGGTGAAGCGCTTGCCGAAAACGGGAAGGTAATTGTCACAGGGTGCCTGGGTGCGAAAGAGGATGGGGACGTGGTTAAAAAAGCCCATCCTCAGGTGCTGGCCGTAACCGGACCTCATGCTCTGCCGGAAGTGATGTCTGCTATTCATACCCATTTACCGCAACCGCACGACCCTTTTACCAGCTTGGTGCCGCCACAAGGAATCCGCTTAACGCCCAAACATTACGCGTATATCAAAATTTCTGAAGGCTGCAATCACCGCTGTACGTTCTGTATTATTCCTTCGATGCGCGGTGATTTGGTAAGCCGGCCGATTCATCAGGTGATGCAGGAAGCGGAGCATCTGGTGAATGCCGGTGTGAAGGAACTTTTGATCATTTCACAAGATACTAGCGCGTATGGCGTAGACGTAAAATATCGCACAGGTTTTTGGCAGGGCAGGCCGATTAAAACCCGCTTGACCGAGCTTGCGCAAGCATTGGGTACATTAGGAGTTTGGGTGCGCATGCATTATGTTTATCCTTACCCGCATGTCGACGAAGTGATCCCGCTCATGGCGGAAGGCAAAATACTGCCGTATCTGGATGTGCCGTTTCAGCATGCAAATCCACGGATCCTGAAAGCTATGAAACGACCCGCCAATGCTGAGAATAATTTGGCACGCATTCAGCAATGGCGCAAAATTTGTCCTGACATCACACTACGCAGCACCTTTATCGTTGGTTTTCCGGGTGAAACTGAAGCGGAGTTCGAAGAATTATTGGCCTTTTTGCAGGAAGCGCAATTAGATCGTGTCGGGTGTTTTACCTATTCACCGGTTGAAGGCGCAGCAGCCAATCAACTAGCTGATCCTGTGCCGGAAGCAATCAAGGAGGAGCGCCGTGCACGTTTTATGCAATTGCAGGAAGAAATCAGCTGCCAACGTTTGGCAGCGAAAGTTGGCCGAAAGATGATGGTTATGGTGGATGAACTCGCTGAGGATCAGGTGATTGCAAGAAGTAACGCAGATGCGCCTGAAATTGATGGATTGGTATATGTGGACAAGGCGGGTCACGTTCAACCTGGAGATTTTATTGAAGTTGAAATTACTGATTCGGATACGCATGATTTGTATGCCGTTGCATTAAACCTTGACGCTCCAGCAGGTCATTGAACATGGCAATTTGAATGTATCTATGAATAAATAAGGTAATCCCCCGACCAAGCTTCTGATGAGTGCGATGCGTACCATCAATCGATAAAACCAGTGCGTGGCGGTATGGATGGATTTTCTGTTCTATCCGTTTGAATGAACATTGGATGATGCTTCGCGCAAAACGCAGGGTTTTTCACTGATTGCCGGAGAAATAGATTGGTGCCGGTATTTTGCCATGGATTGTAGTTTTATTCTCTTTTCCATGTGCTGTTTACAAAACCAAGATACCAATGCTTTTGTTTAGAAAATTAAAAACCCCTGAACAAATGCTTATTCAGGGGTTCCTTAAACTAAAGTTTGAAGCTAATAGCTTAGCGCACCTTCTGCTTACGAATCGAGAAACCTATCAAACCAAGCCCAATTAACATCATGGCATAGGTTTCTGGTTCTGGAACGGCACTTACGCCGATAACAAAGTCATCCCAATCACCCAGACGACTACTGCCTGCGCTATCGTTATAGCCTAGAACATATTGGTATGTGGTGGAACCGATGAGCATGTTTGTTCCAATCAGTCCAATTGAGGTGCCGGTATCCCATGTTCCACCGTTGAATGCGAATTTTCCAGAATTACCTTCAAACTTGAAATTTAACGGTCCAGTCGCGCTCACCAATGAACTGACCGATGTTCCAATCGGATTGGATTCGAGCAGCGTGGTGCCTCCTAAAATGTCATAAAACTTATCGGTAAAACCGGATTCTTGGCCGAGAAAGGTGTAGGTTACCGTTTGTGAGCCAGGGCCTGTGTAATCGAGGTGACCGATACTCAACGATGAGCCGACGGGTAGGGTGGCAAAACCCCCGATGTTAAATGCTTCGGTTCGAGTTACTGTATCTGTTGGCACGAACGTAAGCCCTGCATTAGCAGCACCGCCCGCAATCAGCAAAGCTGCAGCAATAATTGTTTGTTGCATGAGAAATTTTGTCTTCATTTTTACACCTCAAAAGGAATTATTAATAAAGCTACCATGTGATCCATTTCAATAGAGCCACTCTTTTTGACACTTGATTCATTACACTTTTGATGCAATATTCTTGAGTGACTTCATCATAATTCTTAGAACCGCTTAATGCCATAGTCAATTAATCCTTATTTATTAGTAGCTTTGTGTTGGTAGCTTTGTGTTAGTACCTTTGTCCCGGCTAATAGGGTAATGCATCAACAGAGTGGGAAAATTAAGAGATGTGGGCTGCGTGATGGGATTAATTTGCGAAATTCAAGTGCTGGTAGCGCATCTGCTATTGCAGAAACAAATGACTTTAAATCACAAACAAAACCGGTAAAGGTGACAACTGGAGGCGTGTCGTAGAGAAATTTTTAGGCAATCTGGAGTAGGAAGTAAACACAAGAGAAATTATTCGATTAAACATAAAACAAGTGAAGATGTCATATCCATCGGCGAACCGATTCCAAATATCTGGCATATTCATCACCGAACTTAGTCAGTAAAGCATTTTCTTCAGGAATGATCTGGAATCGATTCATACACAAAATAAACAGCGGCAACAGCAAGGCCGATAGAATGTTTGCTAGAAACATTCCCCAGCCCGCAAGTATTAGAAAGAAACCTAAATACATGGGATTTCGACTCAACTTATAGACACCCCTGTTGACAATGGATGTGGTTAAGCCTGGTGTCATTGGATTTACTGTTGTTTTAGCTGAAATGAATGTAACAGCACCGGCGATAATCAACGCAAACCCCACAATCAATAACATCAACGCCACCCATTCTCTACCTGGAATTTGTACGCATGCCCAGGAGCTCATCCGTGCAACAAACCATATTGTGAGCGCAAATAAGAGCACCAGAGCTACTGGTGGAATTTTAAGTTCGAGACGATGCATGGAAATAGTTTTTCTAGGATGATGCATCAATTTCAGATGATTTAGATTGAGTGCTTCGCGATAATTTCCCCCAATAATAACCGGCAAGTATGCCTATGACCCAACTGAAAACAACAAGAATTGGCATCAAGTGCGAACCATTCGTATCGCGAAATTGGGAAATCAATATGCCAAGCGGTGCTGCGCCAATAAATATAAAAGCGCAAGACCCTATGGATCCTTTACTCCAGCGAAACACACCATAGGACAGAAGCAAGAAAGGCAACATCATGATTAATTGAACGTGCCAAGCTATGCCGCTCCAGAGCAGTCCGAAGCCGAGAAACGATAATAGAAAACCGCCTATCAAGGTCGTTAGAATAATAAACATAGCTTTCCAATTACTACGATGATTTGATCCCTCTTTCATTTTCAATCCTCACTTTATTTTGTGCTGGTTTTTACTTTGCAACAACCCAATTCCGAATACTGCCATGCCAATAGAAACCAAAGGATTCAGTAAATTCAGTAGAGCATACGGTGCATAGTCCAATGTGGGGATTCCAAGGGTCGCAGCATAGAAGGTGCCGGCGGTAGTCCAGGGGATAAGTCCTGTGGTCAGCGTGGAGCCTTCTTCTACCGAACGCGATAACACGGCTTTATCCAATCCGCGCTCCCGATATGCACTTTTAAATAGCTGACAATTCAGGATAATCGAGATATAAGCTTCCCCCATTGCCATATTGCCAATCAATCCGGATGCGATGGTTGTAGCGATGAGTGTGCTGATTCGTCGAATGCGAGCGATGATGTGCACCAACAGCACACGGAGAAAACCGGCATGATGCAGAATCCCGCCGAGTGCCAATGCCATGATGGATAACAATAATGTCCACGCCATGCTGTAAATACCGCCACGCCCGAGCAAAGCATCGATACTTCCAATCCCGGTAGTGCCCGCCGAATTTAGCCAGAGCGCATTGATCACATCAACGCTTTCCCTGCTTTGATAAACAATGGCGATCAACATGGCCAGTGCAATACTGCACGTCATGCTGACTTCTGCAGCATAGCGTTTGATGCTTAAGCCAAACATCAGTAACAAGGGCAGCAATGTTACCCACAGATTTAGCTGGTAAGCCCCCGCTAATGCTGCGCGGATTTCATCAATATGATCTCTCGGCAGTGCGTTGTCACCATATTGCATACCCCAAAAAATGAAAATTCCCAGAACAATGAGGAATGTAGGAATGGTAGTGTAGAGCATGGCGCCGATATGCCGGTAAAGATTTGTTCCAGCGCTCATGGCCGCCAGATTGGTCGTATCGGAAATCGGCGATAATTTATCACCAAAAGTGGCTCCAGAGACGATCATGCCGGCCACGAGCGGTAACGGAATGCCTATCGCATCACCAATACCCATCAATACTACCCCGACCGTTCCAACGGTTCCCCAGGATGTACCGGTGGCAATCGACATAAAGCTGCACAAGATCAATCCAGTTGCCAGAAATATAGTAGGACTGAGCAGGTCTATGCCGTAATACAGCAGACTCGCAATGGTGCCGCTTTGCATGAAGCTGGCTATGACCATGCCGATTAGCAGAAAAATATAAATGGCCGACAGCGCCTTGGTGATACCGTCATCCATCATGTGCCGGATATCGATAAACGAATAACCCAACCAACGCGCTTGCAAACTGACCCAAACCAGTGCCAGGAAAATGATCGCATGAATGCTAGCTTCATACACAAACAGACCGAGCGAAATCAGTAAAAATACGCCGACAAAGCAAATGGCTGCATGTAATAATGAAGGCTGCCGCTTGGCAATCAGTAATGCTTCTAGAGGGGAATCGTTTTCTGCCATTGGATCTCTACTTTTTTGCTCCATCCTCAAACAATGCCGCTAATTCTCCATAACCCATCGCGTGTAGATCTTCTTTTTTAATAAACTTTAATGCAGCAGAGTTTATACAATAGCGCATCCCGGTGGGCGGCGGACCATCGTTGAAAACATGGCCTAAATGACTGTCTGCATAGCGGCTGCGGGTTTCCGTGCGCGGGATACATAGTTCATAATCACTTTTGAGCTGAATAGCCTGTTCATTAATCGGTTGGTAAAAACTGGGCCAGCCGGTACCCGAATCAAATTTATGAATCGACGCAAACAACGGTTCGCCCGATACAATATCAACATAAATCCCGGCGGCTTTATGGTCCCAGTATTCGTTTTGAAACGGTGGTTCGGTACCGGCATTTTGCGTCACCTGATACTGTAAAGTAGTCAAATCCGTTGCCAGTGACTCGGGATCTTTTTTAAAATTTTCGTAGGGATTCGCCATAGCGGATTCTCCTTATCAATAAAACAAGAACAAATTATTCAATATGAAATTTCATGGCACGATCACACATTTATCACAAAAAGGCCTGGGTGTTGTCAAGAACGATCAAAATAACCTATCTTATTTTGTTTATGGCACGTGGCCGGGGGATGCCGGTGAGTTTGAAATCATCGATAAACCGCTCAACAACAAAAAATTTGCCTATGCCAAATTGATTGCGCTCACTCACCCATCCGCACAAAGACAAATGCCAATATGCCCCTATGTTGGTTTGGTAGAAAATTCCTGCACCGGTTGTCCCTGGATGATTGCCGATTATACAAGCCAACTTGAGCAAAAACGGAATCGCTTTGTGTATGCCATGAAAAGAGCCGGATTTGATACTACCCAATTAAGCATCGGCTCCATTCATCCTGCGCCGCATTTGTACGGCTATCGCAATCGCTGCCAGATAAAAACAGACGGCGAGAAACTTGGTTTTGTGTCTGAGAATTCTTATCAGATCGCACCGATCGATGATTGTATTGTCCTGAATGAGCGCTGCCGGGATCTTTTAAAAACAGCCCTTCAGCAATTGCCCAATGATGTATGGCAAGCGGATTCCGACCACGACTGGCAGTTTATTGAGCTGGATGATGACATGCAAGCCGATGAAATCCGTATCAATCAGAAGCGTCCCTTCAAACAAGGCAACACGGCACAAAACGAGTGGATGCAAGTCTGGTTGCGGGAGAAACTTGCACATAATCCGCATTTGGGAAAAGTAGTGGAATTATTCTGTGGCTCAGGAAATTTCACGGAAATCATTGCCGAATCGAATTGCACAGCTATCATTGCTTACGAATCCGAGCCCGGTGCGATCCAGGCACTCAAAGCCAGGAATCTAGGCAAAGTAACTGCTCAGGTCACCGATCTTTTTAAATCTTCTGTCTGGAGCGATATTAGAAGAAACGTCTTCGATGCAGAAACTTTGGTACTCGATCCGCCCCGCTCAGGATTAAAGAAACACCACGGCTTTTTCGCAAGCCTCGCTGCTTTAAGAACAATTTACTATATCTCTTGTAACCCGGAAACTTTTGCGCGTGATGCCTGGTTTTTTAATCAAAATGGCTGGTCAATTACAGATATTCAACTGGTTGACTTGTTTCCCCACACTCCGCATATTGAAGCTTTGGTAGAGCTTAGGAAGTGATGGCAAGCACGGGCATGCGGACTCATGAATAGTTTATGAGGCAGCTGTAGAAGGCAGATTTGTTTTTATGTACATAGTGAAAAGCTGTTTTTCCAATCGATAGAAATATTCTGCGAATTCCAGCGATGTCAAAATACATACTTAGTTCTTCAACAGTGTTACAGGAATCATCAATGCGTTATAATCGCCCGCTTATTCCAACGATTGATCAAAAATAATGTTGCAAGGAATTAGTCTCGCATGTGTTCGTGGTGATCGCGAGCTTTTTAAGGATATCAATTTTTCTCTTGAGGCTGGCGGTTTAATGCAAGTGCGCGGTCCCAATGGCAGTGGCAAGACCAGTTTGTTGCGGATGCTATGTGGATTGTCAAACCCTGCCGCTGGTGAGATTCTCTGGAGTGGCACCTCAATTCGCTCCTTAAATGGCGACTATTTTGCAGCTATGACCTATATTGGTCATTTGAGTGGCACCAAAGATGATTTGACGGTAATTGAGAATTTGCGCATTTCAAGCGCGTTGGCGGGTTCTGAAATTAACGATGCTCAGGCAAGTGAAGCGCTCGGGTATATGGGCTTGGGTGGAAGAGAAGCATTGCCTGTCAAAGTTTTATCCCAAGGCCAGCGGCGTCGCGTAGCTTTAGCTCGTTTGCTTGTATCTAAAACCGCTTTATGGATTCTAGATGAGCCTTTAGTTGCATTGGATGTAATGGCAGTTAAATTGATTCAGGAGTTACTGGAGCAACATTTGAAGCAAGACGGTATGGTGGTAATGACGACGCACCAAGAAATTGATTTGACGGCAGCGTCAACAACGCAATTGCACTTGGCCTGATATGTTTATGTGGATAATTAAACGTGATCTTTTACTGGCTATGCGACGCCAATCGGATGTGTTAACGACTCTATTTTTTTTCATTATTGTAGTCAGTCTGTTTCCTTTAAGTGTTGGACCGGAAATGAGTATGTTGCGTACGATGGCGCCCGGTGTGGTATGGGTTGCAGCTTTACTGGCTTCAATGTTATCTCTCGGCAGAATGTTTTCGAATGATTATCTTGATGGCACATTGGAGCAAATGTTGTTGTCACCGCAATCGCTATCACTTTTGGTGCTTGGAAAAGCTTTGGCGCATTGGCTGGTAACCGGAGTGCCGTTGGTATTGATGGCGCCTGTATTAGGTATTCAATATGACTTGCCGGCTGAGGCGCTGTTTGTTTTAACTACCGCTTTATTGCTGGGTACTCCGGTTTTAAGCTTAATTGGCGCTATCGGCGCAGCATTGACGCTAGGATTGCGGGGAGGCGGTGTATTGGTTTCTTTATTAGTATTGCCTCTCTATATTCCTGTGCTGATTTTTGGTGCCGGTGCTGTTGAGGCGAATATGGCTGGAGTTGGTTTTGACGCACACTTGTCATTAATTGGTGCATTTCTCTTAGTATCGCTTGTTTTCGCGCCATGGGCAGCCGCTTCTTCCTTACGTGTTTCACTGGAATAGCGCTAGTATTTAGCTATAGTGTAATGCGCTTCGCATTTTAGCATCCTCCTAAATTTTTAAAAGATTTGTCCAACAGAAAAACGGAGTGCCGTCAGGCGATCAAGCGCCATCAGGATCATAACTATTCCGCGCAACCAGTCGATGGCAGCGATACGTTGCGTGCTTTTATCCAATTGAGTCACTCGTTCTTTTAGACAAAATCAAACAAATAATACAGCGCATTGAATATTTTCTTAATTGCAGCTAAAGCAAGACCAGATTATTTCTGTGAATGAGTTCCGGTTCATCAACATAACCCAGTATTGCTTCTATTTCATTGCTGGCTTGTTTTAGGATTTTTTGTGTTTCAACAGCGCTATAATTAATCAAGCCGCGGGCTATTTCCTTGCCTGCTTCATCGCGGCAAGATACGGCTTCTCCACGCTCGAATTCACCGTTGACGCTGATGACGCCAATGGGGAGTAGGCTTTTGCCATCGGCTGATAGCGCCTTCACGGCGCCTTGATCCAGGGTCACAGATCCGCGAACTTGTAAATAGTCGGCAAGCCATTGCTTACGTGCTGCCAATACCGGTATTTTGGCCAGGAAACGGGTGCCAATAGCCTCATCCTGGCTAAGGCGGACTAACACGTTGTCTTCATGACCTGATGCGACGATGGTATCCGCACCACTACGTGCCGCACGTTTGGCGGCGATTACTTTAGTTTGCATCCCGCCACGGCTGATACCACTGCCAACACCACCAGCCATTTTCTCAAGCGCGGGATCACCTGCATTTACTTCACTCAGTAATTTCGCATCCGGATTCTTGCGTGGATCGCTGGTAAATAAACCGGCCTGATCGGTCAGAATAATCAGCACATCGGCTTCAACCAGATTGGTGACCAGTGCCGCCAGGGTGTCATTATCGCCAAAACGAATTTCATCAATCGCGACGGTATCATTCTCATTAATGATAGGAATGATATTTAGTTTTAATAAAGTCGTCAGGGTTGAACGTGCGTTGAGATAACGTTTCCGGCTGGACAAGTCTTCATGGGTTAGAAGCACTTGGGCGGTTTGCAGGTCATACTCAGAAAAGCGGGATGCATAGGCTTGCGCCAGACCCATTTGCCCAACGGCAGCCGCAGCCTGCAATTCATACAACGCTGTGGGGCGGTTTTCCCAATTTAAACGTTGCATGCCTTCGGCGATTGCTCCCGAAGAGACCAGAATGATTTCCTTGCCCATTTGTTTGAGGTTTGCAATTTGTGCTGCCCAACAGGCCAGTGCGGCGTGGTCGAGTCCCTTGCCTTGATTGGTGACCAGGCTGCTGCCTACTTTAATGACAATACGGCGTGCTTGCTTTATCATGGATCAACGAACTCGTCCTCTGGAATCGGATTATCAGGCTGTGGCGGTAAATTCTGTTCCAGGTAATCCATGATGGCATAGGTTAGGGACTTGCAGCCTTCACCAGTTAATGCGGAAATAATAAAGTATTTACCTTCCCATTCTAATTTTTCAACAAATTGACTGCATAACTCGGCTCGATTTTCGGCTGGCATCATATCGGTTTTGTTCAATACCAGCCAACGCGGTTTTTGATAAAGGGATTCATCATATTTTTGCAACTCTTTGACCAATGCCCGGGCTTCATGAACAAGATCCGTGTCTTCATTCGGAGGCATCATATCGACGACATGAAGCAATAGCCGGGTGCGTGATAAATGCTTTAAGAAATGATGCCCTAACCCAACGCCCTCAGCGGCGCCTTCAATCAAGCCCGGGATATCAGCCATGACGAAACTTCGGTTCTGATCAATTCGTACCATACCCAGGTTAGGCTGCAAAGTAGTAAATGGATAATCGGCTACCTTGGGGCGTGCGGCAGATACGGCGCGTATGAGTGTGGATTTTCCAGCGTTCGGCATACCCAGCAAACCCACATCGGCGAGCACCTTGAGCTCCAGCTTCAGTTCAAATTCCTGCCCGGGTTCACCGTAGGTAAACTGACGCGGTGCACGGTTAGTACTGGATTTAAAGTGCAGATTACCAATCCCGCCTGCTCCGCCTTTGGCTAACAAAACCTTTTGTTGATCACGAACCAGATCAGCAACCGTTTCACCGGTATTGCTGTCTTTGATAAGTGTGCCTACAGGTACGCGCAGTACAATATCTTCAGCGCTTTTTCCATAGCGGTCGGAGCCTTGACCATTCTGGCCATTTTTGGCCCGATGGATACGCGCAAAACGATAGTCAATCAATGTGTTGATATTGCGATCCGCTATTGCGAATACGCTGCCACCGCGTCCGCCATCACCACCATCAGGCCCACCTCTGGGAATAAATTTCTCTCGCCGGAAACTTGCGACACCATCGCCACCTTTGCCGGCTAGTATCTGAATAATTGCTTCATCAATAAACTTCATAAATCCTGGTTGTCGCTTCCTATAATTCTTTTATGATCCTGCAAACAAAAAAGCCCCATCGATTTAGACAGGGCCTTTTGAAAGAATTTGGTACTTCGGTGCGGTTATGCTGGTATCACACTGACTACTTTTCGTTTTAGTACACCCTTGATACTAAAATTTACTTTTCCTGTAATTTTTGCAAACAAGGTATGATCTTTACCCATGCCAACATTTTCTCCAGGATGAACTTGGGTGCCACGTTGCCTGATAATAATCGATCCGGCTGGGATCAATTCACCACCATAGCGCTTGACTCCGAGCCGTTTTGAATGTGAATCACGTCCATTTCTGGAGCTTCCGCCTGCTTTCTTATGTGCCATCTAGTACTCCTTAAGCTGAAATACCGGTAATCTGTATTTCAGTGTAATTCTGCCGATGTCCCTGATGTTTCTGGTAGTGCTTGCGACGACGCATCTTGAAGATACGAATCTTGTCGTGACGGCCTTGACCCAGTACTGTTGCACTGACTTTGGCGCCATTGACAAGCGGCGTGCCCAAGGATATTTTATCCCCATCCGCAATCATTAATACTTGATCAATAATAAGCTCACTACCACTTTCTACTTCAAGTTGTTCCACCTTCAGTCTTTCACCCACTTTAATCCGATACTGCTTACCGCCGGTTTTTATGACCGCATACATATATTGACTCCATGCTTCCCTTTTACAGAACCGCGAATTATACATAAATAACCCTTGATTGTGGTGGAAAATTTCGAGCAATTTATCTTTATGCTTGACACTTGGGTGTTGTCATTCCTAACATAGCGTTTTCTACAAGGTAATATTGTGTCAATCGAATATATTAGAAGCTTCATTGCTCAAGACATGGACATCGTAGACGATGTCATCCGGGAGAAATTACATTCTCATGTTCTGCTGATTCGCCAAGTCAGTGAATACATCATCAATAGTGGAGGGAAACGTTTACGTCCTGCATTGGTGATTTTATCCGCTGGTGCTTTTGGTTATTCAGGGAAATTTCATTACAACCTCGCAGCTATTGTTGAATTTATTCATACGGCAACCTTGCTCCACGATGACGTCGTGGATGAATCTGATCTACGTCGAAATAGAGAAACAGCCAATGCATTGTTTGGAAATGCGGCCAGTGTTCTGGTAGGAGATTTTCTTTATTCCAGGGCCTTCCAGATGATGGTGGATGTTGACAATATGCGCGTCATGCAAGTATTGGCCGATGCGACGAATACGATTGCCGAAGGCGAGGTTTTACAGTTACTGAATTGCCGGGATCCACTGGTAACTGAAGAAAATTATCTGCGAGTTATTCGTTTTAAAACAGCCAAATTATTTGAAGCAGCCAGCCGGTTGGGCGCGATTCTGGGCAATGCCACACCGGAAGAAGAAGATGCGATGTCAATTTATGGTATGCATCTGGGCACTGCATTCCAGCTTATTGACGATATGCTCGACTACTCGGGCAATAATCAGGATACCGGTAAGAATTTAGGTGACGATCTGGCTGAAGGGAAACCTACACTGCCTTTGATCTATGCCATGCGAGTGGGAACCCCCGAGCAAGCAAGTATTATCCGTAAGGCAATTGAGGATGGCGGAAAAGATGGCTTTCAACCTGTTCTGGATGTCATTCGCGAAACAGCGGCCTTAGACTACGCTAAACAATGCGCTGCGGCTGAAATTGCAACTGCGATTGACGCAATAGCTTTCTTACCGGATTCAGAGAATAAAAAATGTCTTCTGCAATTAGCGAGCTTTTCTGTGACACGCAATCATTAATTAAGGGAAATTCCCGGACTGATTAACAGTTCTCGGAAGAAAACGATTTAAATGGAATGACTCTTTTTTACACAAGGGAGTCTTTTTAAACGTATATTGTCTTATTTGCAATACACTCAGTTTTTGCAATTCCAAACCTGAGTTTGTTCAGGTATCTAATTGAAATTTTTTTCATTTGGTTAAGTTACTATTTAATCTTTTATTGATAGGCACTAAAACCACGGGTAATCCACAATTTGCCAGAATAAAGAAATTGTTATGATTAAGGAAATCCTGAATAAGTTGATTACATTCATGGTTCGACAAGTTCGCCACGAACGTAATCAATATATTACCGTTTGTCATGAACCTGTCGAAGGACTTAATCAGAGCTTCTTTAATGTATAGCGAGGGCAAGTTAAATCCAGAATGATGTCATACGAGAAGAGAGCAATTGAAACTGATATGGGTAAATTAATTTTTTACATACTGATAGCAGTACTGATTTATTGGATAATCAAAAGCCGTCAATCCAAACAAAAAGATAAAGAAGTTGAAGTACTTCCGGAATCTGCCGAAGATATGGTGAATTGTTCGTACTGTGGTGTTTATTTGCCTAAAAGCGAGGCTGTCGGTAATCATGATAAATATTTTTGTTGTAACGAGCATAGTCATTTGTATATAAATTCTTCATCCTGATTCGATTGCTGTGTCTATTTATCCGTCTCATACAAAACATTCAATACTCTGGCCATTTGATTCCGGAATAACTGAGACTGAATATTCAGATCAGTACTGGCGCTCTCTCTATTATTTTAATATTTACCGGTTAATGATTGGCAGTGGATTGTTGATTGTTACGTGGAAATTTGAATTTGCCAATTTCGGCTTACATCATTACGCGCTGTTTATTTATGCGGGTTTAGGTCACGTTTTTTGTAGTAGCCTGTCGATGCTGCTTATTAAATTGCGCTTTCCAGATTTTAATTCGCAGTTAACCATACAAGTCGTAATTGATATTGTCTTCATTTCTATCATGCTCTATGCCAGTGGGGGCTTACAGAGCGGCTTGGGTGTTTTGCTATTGGTATCACTCGCAGCAGCGGGATTAATCAGTCGCGGCCGTTTAGCGCTATTCTTTGCATCGATTGCGACCATTAGTTTATTGTTGCAAGAAACCTATTCCTTACTCTCGGTTGATTTTTATTCCGCGCAATACTCACAAGCTGGTTTATTGAGCATGGCGTACTTTGCAGTCGCTTGGCTGGCGTATCAATTGGCTAAACATACTTTGGCCAGTGAACAACTTGCAAAAGAACGCGGTATCGATCTAGTAAACATGGCGCAAGTCAATCAACTAGTAATTCAAGATATACAGGAAGGTGTACTTGTCGTAGATAAGGATGGAAATATCCGGCAACGTAATACCTACGCTGAGAAGCTGCTTGATATGAATCCATCTGACGGTAAAAATGAGTTGCTCAGATTATCGGATTATGTGCCTGAAATAACCGATAGGCTTGCAAGCTGGCAGGGAGACAGCAATATTAGTTTCGATCTATTACGTTTAGCGCATAGTAATGCATTGGTTCGAACACGTTTTCTTCCAATACAAGCGGATTTTCGTAATGGTGTCGTTATTTTTCTCGAAGATATGGGGCGTATACAAGCGCAGCTACAGCAACTAAAACTTGCAGCATTGGGGCGTTTGACGGCGAATATCGCACATGAAATTCGTAATCCGTTATCCGCGATCAACCATGCTGCTGAACTTCTGGAAGAAGAGCAGCTTGATAATAATACGAATCCTCGGCTTGTGCGTATCATTTGTGATAATACGCAACGTCTAAACAAGATAGTTCAGGATGTTTTACAACTGAACCGGCGTAATATTTCAAAATTAGAAGCAATTGAAATATATGAGTTTATTCATAAGTTTCTTGAAGAATTTTGTCATACTGAGAAAATCAATACGAATGTGTTTATATTAGATGGCTCGAAGGATTATTTGATTAGTTTTGATCGTGATCATTTGAACCAGATACTGTGGAATTTATGCCGGAATGCATGGAGGCATTGTCGAAAACAAATCGGCAGTATTCACATCGAATTGTCTACAGGAGCAAATGAGAATAATGTTTGTCTGAATATAATTGATGATGGTCGGGGTGTTGACATGAAACAAACAAAACAGATTTTTGAACCTTTTTTCACCACTGCAACTGGCGGTACAGGTCTAGGCTTATACATCGCACGTGAATTGTGCGAAACCAGTCAAGCATCACTTGACTATATCGAGGGTTCTCCGGGCGGGCATTTTAGGATAGTCTGCAAAAGCAGCCAGCCATGTCCATAGATAATGGATCAATAGCAAATCCACATCCACATAGAAAAACTTCCATTCCTAATATACTGATTGTGGATGATGAGCCGGATATTATCGAGTTGCTCGAACTGACATTGGCGCGGATGGGCATGGAAGTTTTCAGTGCAAAGTGTATCAGTGATGCCAAGCTATTATTGCAATCACGTCAATTTCAGTTATGCCTTACCGACATGCGGCTACCTGACGGAGAAGGATTGGATCTGGTTAATTATATTGGACAGCATTGCGCAGATCTGCCTGTTGCCGTTATAACAGCTTACGGCACTGCAGAAAATGCCGTTGCCGCGCTTAAAGCCGGGGCTTTTGATTACTTGCCGAAACCGGTTTCGTTAAAACAGCTGCGGGATTTAGTTAAATCAGCCCTAAGCTTGCCACCCATACAAACTGGACCTGCATCACACACTCCATCGAATCAGCGCATATTGTTGGGTGAATCTCAACCCATGCGTCAGCTACGCGCAACCATAGACAAACTTTCCCGCAGTCAGGCTTCTGTTTATATCAGTGGTGAGTCAGGCAGTGGTAAGGAGCTGGCCGCCAGAATGATTCATGAAAGAAGTGCTCGCCATAAAGAAGCGTTTGTTGCTGTCAATTGTGGCGCAATTCCTGAGAACTTGATGGAGAGTGAGTTTTTCGGCTATAAAAAAGGCGCCTTCACTGGCGCAGATAAAGAGCATGATGGATTTTTCCTGACAGCAAATGGCGGGACATTGTTTCTTGATGAAGTCGCGGATTTGCCACTGGCCATGCAAGTTAAGCTGCTTCGAGTAATCCAGGAAAAACAAGTGAGAAGAATCGGCGATACGCAAGAAAAAAATATCGACGTGCGCATCATCAGCGCCACACACAAGAAACTTGGTGATTGTGTTGAAACCGGGCAATTCCGGCAGGATTTATACTATCGCCTGAATGTAATTGAATTGATCATGCCAGCGTTGCGTGAGATGCCAGAAGATATTCCGCTCATAGCAGAAGCAGTTTTAGCAAAGATCTGCCGGGAAGCCGCACGGCCTGTTTGTAATCTTAAGAAAGATGCATTGGCGTTGCTGATGAACTATGGTTATCCTGGTAATGTACGTGAGCTTGAAAATATACTTGAACGGACATTGGCGCTATGCTCCGACACGCAGATTGGTAAAGAAGAACTGCAGTTGCCCAATAAGGCCAAAGAAATTCCACAAAATACCGGGAACTTGACATCAATCATTTCGGATCCAGGATTACCGCTGCAGGATTTTCTTGATCAACTTGAAAGGGAATCCATTATAAGAGCTCTGGATCAGAGTCGATACAATCGAACAAAAGCAGCTAAAACATTGGGTATCACAGTCCGATCGCTGCGTTACCGGATGGAACGATTGGGGTTAAATGAAAAATCCTAAAACACCGGATGGTTTTTGTTTGCACAATTTTTAACTCCATCTCATTGAATGTACAGATCAATGAGATGGGCCTGCTAGCGTAATCGATGACTTACCCATAATGCTGCTGCAAATAACAACACTGCGCCACCTTGATGTGAAGCTGCTAAAGGAATAGGCACTACATGTAATAAAGTCGCTATACCCAGACTAATCTGAATCACCAGCATCAGCAAAAAAAGGTTGCAGGCAATACGGGTTGTACCGGAGAGTTCCGCTTTGCGCGATTTAAACCAGAAAAGCGGTACTAAAAAGGCCAATATCCAGGCAATCAGCCGATGATCGAATTGAACGGTTGCCATGTTATCAAAGAAATTGCGATACCACGGTTCCAACATAAAGATTTCCGGTGGTATCAGATGCCCGTTCATGAGCGGGAAAGTATTGTAGGCTAAACCTGCTCGAATGCCTGCGACAAAACCGCCTGATAAAACCATGATAAAAATGAGTGAAGTCAGACCAAAGGAGAATCGCCGTAGGCTTTGCAGCATTTCATTGGATTCAGGATTATCTTTTTTCGGTGATAGCAATCCTAATGCAACCCAGAACATAGCGGCAAAAATGACAAATGCCAATCCTAGATGTGCAGTAAGACGGTACTGACTCACATGGGGGTCGCTAACCAGTCCGCTCTTAACCATATACCAACCCATAAATCCCTGTAATCCACCTAATACAAATATTCCAGCTAGCCTAATTCCTAACGGTCGATTGATCTGCTTTTTCACTAGGAAATAAACAAAAGGAACAAAAAACACCAAACCAATCAGCCGACCTAACAGACGATGAAAGTATTCCCACCAGAAAATACTCTTGAATTCATCGACACTCATACCTTTATTAACTTTTTGGTACTGCGGGGTTGCGCGGTATTTTTCCAATAGTTCGTCCCAATCTCCCTGAGTGATGGGGGGTAATGTACCGACAATCGGCTGCCACTCAACAATTGAAAGTCCTGAGTTAGTGAGTCGTGTAACACCACCGACCACCACCATGGCAAATACCAGGGCGCAACAAATTAATAACCAGATAGCAATAGATTTTTGCATAGTCGTAAAGAATAAAAGTTATTTCTGAAGTTTAATTTTAATCAATTATCTTGGATGTCTTATTTGGCGCGCAGCATACGTTGCTTGGTGCGTTCCCATTCTTTTTCTTTCTCGGATTCACGCTTGTCATGCTGTTTCTTACCTTTAGCCAAGCCAATTTCCAGTTTAATTCTACCTGTTTTATAATGCATATCCAGTGGAACCAGAGTGTATCCGGCGCGTTCAACTTTACCGATGAGCCGCTTGATCTGTTCCGCATGCAACAACAATTTGCGTGTTCTTGTTGGATCAGGGTTGATGTGTGTTGAAGCTGTCTTGAGCGGACTGATGTGACAACCAATGAGGTATAATGCCTCATTGCGGATAATAACATAGGCTTCTTTTAATTGAACTCGACCGTCACGAATGGCTTTGACTTCCCATCCTTCTAGAACCATGCCTGTTTCGTACTTTTCCTCGATAAAATAATCGTGAAAGGCTTTTTTATTTTGTACTATACTCATGCAGGATTGAAATGGGTTGGAATTACTAAAATTCCGTGTATTTTATCAGTTTTTCAGTATTACCTCATTGATGCGGGGTGATTTACTTTTATGGCAGAAATAGAAAAATCAGTTTTGGTCGAATACTCAGCAAGCCAAATGTTTGCGCTGGTTGATAACGTTGAGGAATATCCTAAATTTCTTCCGTGGTGCGGCGGTACTTCTGTAGACCCGCAAGATGAAGTAACAACGCACGCAACCGTTCGGATTGATTACCATCATATCCAGCACAGCTTCACCACCATAAATAAACGTTTTCCGCCGGATTTGATAGAAATGAGTCTGCTGGACGGTCCATTTGAACATTTGGATGGTTATTGGCAATTTATTCCATTATCGGATACTGCATGCAAGATAAAATTCCGGCTGCATTACACGTTCTCACACAAAATTCTTGAGAAACTGGTAGGGCCGGTATTTCACATGATTGCGAACAGTTTTGTGGAACATTTTATTGAGCGGGCGGAAGTGATCTATGGCAAGCCATGACAGCGTTTTTCCAGGTCGAAATTGTATATGCATTGCCGCATATTCAAATCTTAGAAAAACTCTATGTATCAGCTGGTTGCACGGTTGGTCAAGCGATAAAATGTTCGGGAATTCTGGACCAATTTCCTGAAATCGATCTGACAAAAAATAAATTGGGTATTTTTGGCAAATTTTCACAACCGGAAACGCACCTGCAACCTAATGACAGAATCGAAATTTATCGGCCGCTGATTATCGACCCAAAGGAAGCCAGAAGAATACGTGCCAAAAAGTCGTTGTGCACAGAAAATAGGCGTTGATCAGTTATTTTCTTTTAATAAATTATTGGCGGATTCAACTTAGAAGTGCAACTTTTGTAAGAGAACTTAGGTGGCAAGCTACGTTAATATCGGAGCCACTTATGATCGAACCATATTCATGGGCGGCAGTATAATGACGAGTATTCTGTCCTGACTCATTCCACAAGAGGGTAGCAGTCCCAGCAAAAGCAAAGTTTGCTGGCTTGGAACTGCTGGTATCCTGATTCTATGTTTGATATTGATTCAATTTTTTCATCGGATGGCGCGCTTTCCCGCCATATCACCGGATTCCGTACGCGTTCTCAGCAACTGGAGATGGCGCAGGCTATCGCCGAGACGATTGCAAAGCATCGGATCCTGGTCGCGGAAGCAGGCACCGGAACCGGAAAAACGCTGGCTTATCTGGTGCCAGCTTTGTTGGCGGGCGGCAAAGTCATTATTTCCACAGGAACAAAAACGTTGCAAGACCAACTGTTTAGTCGTGATATTCCGACTGTGCGGGCGGCGCTCAAAATACCCGTCACCATTGCGTTGTTAAAAGGTCGCGCCAATTATATCTGCCACTATCACCTGGAAAGAAGCTTACAGGATATGCATCTTAGCTTTGTTAATCGTGATGAAATCCAGTACCTGCAGCAAATAGAACGGTATGCAAACAACAGCAAAAATGGGGATAAAAGCGGACTCAGTGAAGTTCCTGAGAATGCTGCCATCTGGCAGCAAGTTACCTCAACACGCGACAATTGCCTGGGTTCAGAGTGTCCTAGCTACAAAAAATGTTTTGTGATGGAAGCGCGTAAGCAAGCTTTGGCGGCCGATGTCGTCGTGGTGAATCATCATTTGTTTTTTGCAGATGTCATGCTGCGTGATGAAGGTTTGTCCGAGTTATTGCCTGCCTGTAATACGGTTATTTTTGATGAGGCGCATCAATTACCGGAAACGGCCAGTTTATTTTTTGGTGAATCCATTAGTACCGGTCAGTTACTGGACCTTGCGCGTGATGCCAAAGTGGAAGCCGTTCAGGCTGCCGGAGATTTTGTTGGGCTGCCAAACACTATTGCTGCCATGGAAAAAGCCGCGCGCGATTTGCGCTTGACTGTCATGGAAGACAATACGCGATTGTCTTTGGCGGCAATAAAACAGAATGCAAGATTTACTGATGCGCTGGGTAACTTGCTGGAAAAGCTGACTACACTGGCAAAACAGTTGGAGAATCAGGCAGAACGATCAGAAGGGTTGGAAAATTGCTGGCAGCGCACAACCAATCATCTGTACTTGATACAACGCTGGCGGGATGAAACGGAAATGCAAGGCCACGTGCGCTGGATTGAGATTTATAACCAGGCATTGCAATTGAATGCGACACCCTTATCAATTGCAGAGATTTTCCAGAAACAAATGATCACATCGCCGCGTGCCTGGATTTTTACTTCAGCGACGTTGTCGGTTAAAAGGGATTTTACTCATTACAATGAGGAAATGGGGCTGACTACTGCACAAACAGCTTGTTGGGAAAGCCCATTCAATTTTGCTGAACAAGCATTGCTGTATGTGCCGATTGGCTTGCCAGAACCACAGCATAGAACCTATACCGATCAGGTGGTACAGGCAGCGTTGCCGGTATTGCGCGCGAGCCGGGGACGTGCTTTTTTCCTGTGTACCAGTTTGCGTGCGATGCAACGTGTTTACGAATTATTGCAAACTGCCGATGAATTTGATTTTCCGTTATTGCTTCAAGGCCAGGGTTCGCGCTCTTACATGCTGGAGCGTTTCCGCGAATTGAATAATGCCATTCTCATTGGCAGTCAATCTTTCTGGGAGGGAGTCGATGTGCGTGGGGAAGCGTTGTCGCTGGTCATCATTGATAAGTTGCCATTTGCACCGCCCGATGATCCAGTGCTTGCAGCGCGTATTGAAAAAATTAACAACGAGGGTCGTAACGCTTTCATGGAGTACCAATTGCCGCGTGCTGTCATTAATCTGAAGCAAGGCGCCGGTCGTTTGATCCGGGATGAAGCGGATCGGGGTGTGCTGATGATTTGCGATCCACGCCTGACTACCAAAGCTTACGGTAAACAAATATGGCAAAGTCTGCCACCAATGAAACGGACCCGGGATTTGGCTGAAGTTGAGCATTTCTTTAATGCTAAATAAAAACATAAACTTAGAAAATATCATGATGCTTATTATTAAGCGATTGATTCAAAGCGCTATGAATAAAAAATTTGCGATCAGTATAGGGGCACTTCTTTTATGCGGGATAATGATTCCTATAACCAGCACGTATGCCGACAGAGGTGATTTTCCATTATTAAAAAAAGAGCTGGCCATCGGTAAACTGAATGACATTGTCAACAGTATCAAACTGCAAAAAAAAGAAGTCGAAATTAAATTGCAGTTATTGATGAAAGCAAAAACCGAGCAGGAAAAAACCAGACTGCAGGTGGAAATAAATGAAATAGGTAATGCGATTCTTGAACAAGAATCCTCATTTGAAATGATACTGACCGCTGGTCTGGAATTAAACAAAGCCGATACAGCAGAAAAACAGGATTTTGATTGGCAGAAGGACTTGCTGGAAATTGTGCAACCGATCATCAGTGAGCTTCGCCAGTTAACAGAGAACAAACGTAAACTGGATGGTTTGCACAAGAAGATTAGCTTTTATAAAGCGCAAATTGGCGATATTAATGAAGTACTCAAGCACATTTCTAAGATCAACAAACAAGATTTCGAGAAAGAAGCCTTGGCAGAGTTTGAACGCATAGACGAGAAATGGCGAGATCAACTGGATGAAAACAATCACCTGCTGGAGGTCGCACAGTTACAACTTGATGAGATGGTCAAATCGCAATCAGCCAAGGAAATTTCCATTGGTGAGCATATCAAGCAATTTGCCACTGGACGGGGCGTTACGCTGTTGATGGCACTGGCCGCTTTTGTCGCAGTTTATTTTTCGATGTTACTGCTGCTGAAGCTTCTGAAGTGGATCGGTAATCGCAACGAAGAAGCCAGAAGAACCTATTATCAACGCATTATTACACTCTGTTATCATTTTATGATGGGAGCACTGGCGATTGCGGCTGCGTTCTATGTGTTGAGCGTGCGTAATGATCAGGTACTGATTGGTATCACCGTATTGCTTTTGCTCAGTATTGTTTTGTTACTTAAGAACTCTATTTCAGGTTATATCACCGAATTAAGAATATTACTCAATACCGGTTCGGTCAGGGAAGGTGAATGTATTATCTATAATGGTATTCCGATGCAAGTGGAAAGTCTGAATTACTACACGAAATTAATTAACCCAATGCTGCCTGGATTGGAATTGCGATTGACTCCGGCAGAACTAGCCAATTATGTTTCCCGTCCTTATCTAGCCGATGAGCCGTGGTTCCCATGCAGAGTAGGCGATTATGTCATGCTTTCGGATGGCGCTTATGGCATGGTTAAATGTATTACACTGGAAAATATTTTATTGTCTTTATCCAATGGGACGATGCCAAGAACCTATATCATTACAGATTTCCTAGCCGCCAACCCAAAGAATTTTTCCCATGGATTCACGGTAACCAGCGATTTTGGCATTGATTATAAACATCAAAAGCAATGTACAACTGTAATACCTGAACTGATGTGCACCGGTATTCGACAAGGATTGCTTAAGGAATCCTATGGTAGTGCGCTTAAGGATTTGGCTGTTTATTTTGCAAAAGCCAATACTTCGTCGCTCGACTATAAAATAATAGCCATTTTTGATGGCGGAGCTGCCGGGGAGTACGCCGCAATTCAGCGAGCATTACAGTGCTATGCTGTTGAGGTTTGTAATCAGCAGAATTGGATAATACCGTTTAACCAGTTAGTGATTCATAATGGGACGGATTTTGACGGATTTATTCAAGCGTAGCGCTATTGCTGCCGGCTTTATCAGACAACTATAAGTAATTAAATGATTATGAAATTAGCAACCTGGAACGTGAATTCACTCAAAGTGCGGTTGCCGCAAGTGATTGATTGGTTGGGAGCGAATCAGCCGGACATGTTATGTTTGCAAGAAACGAAACTAACCGACGATAGTTTTCCAACCAGTGAAATTGCAGCGATTGGCTACCAATCGGCTTTTATTGGACAGAAAACTTACAATGGTGTCGCAATACTCAGTAAACAGGAAGGAAGCGAAATAATAACCGCCATACCGAGTTTTGCAGATGAGCAAAAGAGGGTTATCGCGGCAACCTATGGAGATTTGCGCGTTATTTCTGTGTATGTTCCGAATGGCGATACTGTTGAGTCGGAGAAATATGGGTACAAATTGAGGTGGCTACCTGCTTTGAACGAATGGCTGCAGCAGGAACTGAAAGATTATTCAAAATTGGCAGTACTGGGTGATTTTAATATCGCACCGGAGGATCGCGATGTTTATGATCCTAAAATATGGGAAGGAAAAGTATTGTGCAGCCAGCCTGAACGCGCTGCATTCAGTAATCTACTTGATTTAGGGTTTACTGACAGTTTTCGCTTATTTGAACAACCCGAGAAATCGTATACATGGTGGGATTATCGCATGATGGCTTTTCGTTTGAATCGCGGATTGCGTATTGATCATATTTTGCTCAGTAATGAGCTTGCGCGCAGCTGTGTAACCTGCGCGATTGATAAAACGATGCGTAAACAGGAGCGCCCCTCAGATCATGCACCTGTCATCGTGGAGCTTACCGTGTGAATACGGGAGATGATCTTTTCCGGGTTAATTGCTTTTACCCGGTAATTTCTCGAATTCGTTTCTCAGCATATTCAGATTTTTTTCACGCACATTGATTTCTTCCCGTAACCGCTCCACGCGATTAAGGTATCTCTGATAGTTTCGCTCGCTGCCTAAACGATCGGGAATGCCGTCTTTGTATTCGTTTTTTACTTCATTAAGCCGATTTTCTTCTTCAGAAATTTTACTTTGCATCTGCTCACGTTGTTCTTCAATTTTGGCATTTTCCCTTCTTTTCATGATTCTATCGTCAATATCTCCTGAGACGGTAGAGGGCACGACAACAATCGGGGGCAGATCAATTTTTTTTGAATTACTGGAAGGGATATTCGAATACGTTACGTTGCCGCGTTCATCGATATGTTTATATACGCCGGCTTGAGTCAAACAGGAGAAAAGAACTAAGGCAATGAATAAAAAATTATTTCTTTTCATGATTCACCGTTCTAATCGTTTGTGATTCTCAGCTTATCTATCGAGCGAGCTCTTTTCTTAATGCGTATATATTTCTTTGATGTAAGAATAGCTTATTTCTAAGCTGTACGGCTTTTTCCTGATGAGTGTTTGATTCGTGTGGATTACTGATCTGTTCCAGGAAATTTTGTGTATCGGTGAAAAGCTTTTCTTCCGCTACCAGCTCTTTTTTCAGGATCTGGCGACGCGTGGCATCGCGTTCTTTCTGTATCGGATCTTTTACCCGGGGAGAGTTTGGTTGTAATCCCTCAGTATTCCGGGAAAAAGAGGCGACGGAGAATTTCTGCGCATTATTGATTGGACGATTGGTAAAGGTAATGTTGCCGTCTTTATCCACATGTTTGTATATGTCTGTTCCAGCAATAGCCTTGGGTAAATAACCCAACAAGATTAAAGCTAACAGAATAAGCAATGTTCTGGTTTTCATATTTTGCTAGAAGAATTCCGATAAAAGTGCAACTATTTGATCAGTCTATCAATGATTTCTCTAATGCAAGGCAAAAAAAAGAGCCAAAAATCCTACTTATTACAGCAATTGATTTATCCTTAATTGAAAAATTAACTTATTTTGTTGATTTAAGTACGTAAATATTTCGGTACTGATTGTATTGCCCACTCAGTATTTTCCAGATGCCGAGTTTATTCCAGGCTATAGGCTGTAATATAGGTCGAATTCAATCGGATGTGTAGTCATACGAAGTAATGTCACTTCATTCATTTTAAGATGAATGAACGCGTCTATCATATCATTAGAAAATACACCACCACGGATTAGAAAATCACGGTCTTTATCCAAGCATTCCAAAGCCTCATCTAATGAAGCGCAAGAATTGGGTACTTTGGCAGCTTCTTCCGGCGGTAGATCATAAAGATTTTTATCCATTGGGTCGCCGGGGTGTATCTTATTCTGGATACCATCCAGACCCGCCATCATCAGTGCGGTAAATGCCAAGTATGGATTCGCTGTTGGATCAGGAAAACGCACTTCGATACGGCGTCCTTTCGGGCTGCTGGTGTGCGGAATGCGGATTGCAGCCGAGCGGTTACTTGCAGAATAAGCAAGATTGACCGGCGCCTCAAATCCAGCAACCAACCGTTTATAGGAGTTAGTGCTGGGATTGGTGATCGCATTGAGCGCTTTGGCATGTTTCAGGATACCGCCAATATAGAATAGCGCTATTTCAGATAAACCGGCGTAACCATTGCCAGAAAACAGATTCTTGCCATCTTTCCAGATGGATTGATGGACATGCATACCTGAACCGTTATCGCCGACGATGGGTTTAGGCATGAAAGTTGCCGTTTTGCCATACGAGTGTGCGACATTGTGTACGACATATTTAAGTAGCTGATTCCAATCCGCACGCTTAACCAGGCTATTAAAACGCGTGCCAATTTCGCATTGTCCTGCAGTAGCCACTTCATGGTGATGAACTTCTACACCGATACCCATTTCTTCCAAGGTAAGGCACATGGCGGAGCGAATATCTTGCAGGGAATCGACGGGAGGTACGGGAAAGTAACCGCCCTTTACGGCTGGGCGATGGCCAATATTGCCGCTTTCGTATTTAATGGCCGAGCTCCAAGCTGCTTCCTCAGATGCAATTTTAACCGAACAGCCTGACATATCGGTATGCCAACGAACGGAGTCGAAAATGAAAAATTCAGGTTCGGGACCGAAATAAGCAACATCACCGATCCCTGTTGATTTTAAGTAAATTTCCGCACGTTTGGCTAATGAACGCGGATCCCGGATATATCCTTTTCCGTCGGCCGGTTCGACCACATCGCAGGTGATCAAGAGTGTCGGCTCATCCATGAATGGATCCATATTGGCGGTATCAGGATCGGGTATCAATAACATATCGGATGCTTGAATGCTTTTCCAGCCGTCTATCGACGAACCGTCAAAGGGATGGCCATCTTCAAATTTGTCGGCATCAAAGGTATGTGCAGGTACGGTAACATGGTGTTCTTTACCATTCGTATCTGTAAAACGTAAATCAACAAATTTGACTTCATTGTCTTGAATCAATTTCAAAACATCAGCTACCACCATTTTTCTCTCTCCAGACTAGCGTCACAAATTTTATAAATAAAGATACATTTGGATAGAATTATACCAGCACAACACAATGAATAATTTGAAACGATACGAACGACTGCTCTCAAACTGGCTGACTGAATATAAACTGCAAGTGCCTGGGTGCGTATTCTACTGTACTATCGCCGGTCAAGTCTTTACGATTCGTAAAATTACGATACGGGGTGTTACATCGTCAGTGCCGCACGATAATGACCGGGGTGAATTTTGTTTTTATCTAAAACCAGGAAGATGGTTCTTGAACTCGAAGAAAATTGAGAATTTGCAGTAGTCTTATCTTGAATGTCCAAAGCGCTTAACATACTCAAAGAAGTTTTTGGTTACCCCGCTTTCCGCGGGCAACAAGCAGAAGTGATTGCACATCTTGCCAATGGCGGCGATTGTCTTGTGCTGATGCCGACGGGCGGGGGCAAGTCGCTGTGCTATCAGATTCCTGCTTTGTTGCGCGACGGAGTTGCTATCGTTGTTTCTCCGCTGATTGCATTAATGCAAAATCAGGTGGCTGCGCTGCATGAAATCGGGGTGCGTGCAGCGGTTCTGAATTCTTCATTGTCACAGCAGGAAGCCGCCCAAGCCGAGCAGAAGCTGCTGGCAGGCGAGTATGATCTGTTATACGTTGCGCCGGAGCGTCTGCTGACTGCGCGGTTCTTGAACCTGATTACACGCATTCCGATTGCATTATTTGCGATTGATGAGGCGCATTGCGTGTCGCAATGGGGGCATGATTTCCGTCCGGAATACAGTCAATTGTCAGTTTTGCATGAGCGCTTTCCCAAAGTGCCGCGTATTGCTTTAACAGCAACGGCTGACATGGATACCCGGAAAGAGATTATTGAGCGTTTGGGGTTGGATGTGGCCAGAGTATTTGTTTCTAGCTTTGATCGCCCGAATATCCGCTATCAAATTATCGATAAGACCAATAGCCGCTCACAGTTATTGACCTTTATACAAGCAGAGCATCCGGGCGATGCGGGTATTGTTTATTGCCTTTCCCGTAAAAAAGTTGAAGAAACAACAGTATGGCTGGCCGATCATGGCATGCGCGCAGTAGCCTATCACGCTGGTATGAACATGCAGGAACGTAGCCAGAATCAGGAAAAGTTTCTGCGCGAGGAAGGCATCATCATGGTCGCCACGATTGCATTCGGTATGGGGATTGATAAGCCAGATGTGCGTTTTGTTGCGCATCTGGATTTACCTAAGAGTATTGAAGGTTACTACCAGGAAACCGGCCGTGCCGGCCGTGACGGACAGGCGGCCAATGCCTGGATGGTATACGGCCTCGGCGATGTCATTCAGCAACGGCGCATGATTGAGGAATCTCAGGCGCAATTAAAATTTAAGCAAGTTGCCGCCCGGAAGTTGGAAGCCATGCTGTCGCTGTGCGAAACAACCACTTGCCGCCGTTTACGCCTGCTAAGTTATTTTGGTGAAGCGACCGATACGGCAGCACCCTGTGGAAACTGTGATGTCTGCTTAAATCCCCCGCAAGTCTGGGATGCCACGGTAGAAGTGCAGAAAGCGTTGTCCTGTGTTTACCGGACCGGGCAGAATTTTGGCGCGGGGCACTTGATTGATGTTTTGCGGGGCAATCTGACTGAACGTGTGAAGCAATGGCATCACGACAGAATCAGTACGTTCGGTATCGGTAAAGACCTGCCCGAGCGAACCTGGCGCGCGGTATTCCGCCAGATTGTGGCGCTTGGCTTATTGACAACGGATAGTGAAGGTCATGGCGCCTTGCAGCTGATCGAAGCAAGCCGTTTGGTGCTGAAGGGCCAGCAAAGCGTGTTTTTGCGGTTGCAAACTAAGCCTGAGCGATCGGCCGGGAAGCGGCAGACTAATGATCTGGTGCCTCTGGATTCTGCAGAACGCTACTTGTGGGAGCAGTTACGCTCATGGCGTGCAAAAACAGCCAAGGAACATGGGGTGCCGGCTTATGTGATTTTTCACGATGCTACCTTGCACGAGCTAGTGCGTTTATGCCCGCAAACGGAAGATGAATTGCGCCTGGTAACCGGTATTGGTGCACGCAAACTCGATAAGTATGGCAACCATCTGATTGAGATTCTTCGCGGTTGTTAGCAATTGTGAGCATTAACTGGCCTAATACGGATAGACCCAAGATCCGCGACTCAAGGATCGCAATGTAAAGGAAGAAACCGGATTTCGTCGAGATCACACCGGCCTGACCACTACTGGATTGAAATCCGTTGTGTCTGGTGTAGTACAGTGCTGAATGAGCACCTCGATTTTCCACATGCCGGGCAAGTGTTCCTGGTCGAGCGGGAGAGCATTTACAAAAGAATCGGAAAAATCACCGACGAAGTTGTTTTGGGGGTAACCAGTCGCACGTCAGAACAGGCAAGTCCAGAGCGCATTCTCAAAGTGAATCGGGGTCACTGGACCATTGAGAATCGTTACCACTATGTGATTGATTGGAATTTCGATGAGGATCGCAGCCGCATCCGAACGGGCCACGGCCCGAGAATATCACTCGCCTGCGCCGTTTCGCATGCGGTATCATTCAGTTCATCTCCAAGGGTAAATCCAGTATCTCTCAGAAAATGCAGCAGTTAAATCGTAATACCCGCTTGGTCTTTGACTATCTTCGTATGACTTTTAACTCAATTCGTACTCGGTCGCATTGATTCCAAGGAGAGAATAAATTTGCCGTGGTATGAATGCTTGTGCTAACGCCTACACATCTTCTTCTGGTTCCGGATCTTCTCGTAATGTTGTTGTTGCTGCCATCGGCGTGGTGATGCCATTTGCAGTGTTAACACTGCCGGGTATCTTCGGTGTTTTGCAACTCACATCAGTGTTTTGCGCACGATGCCGCAAGGCATGATCAATCAATACTAATGCAAGCATAGCCTCGACAATCGGTGTGGCGCGAATACCGACACAAGGATCATGTCTACCATGTGTTTCAACGATTACCGGACTGCCAGTTTTGTCAATTGAGTGGCGTTCAAGGCGAATGCTGGATGTTGGTTTGATGGCGACATTGGCTGTGATGTCCTGTCCGGTAGAAATACCCCCTAATATGCCGCCCGCATTGTTACTTAAAAAACCATCCGGGGTCATTTCATCCGAATGTTCCGTGCCTTTTTGTGTAATGCTGGAAAATCCTGCACCAATTTCAACACCTTTTACCGCATTGATATTCATCATCGCGTAAGCAATTTCTGCATCCAGCCGATCGTATACCGGTTCTCCCCAGCCGACCGGCACACCTTGTGCCACCACGCTGATCTTGGCACCTACTGAGTCACCGGATTTGCGCAGTTTGTCCATAAACGTTTCCAGTTGGCTGGTGTAGCTGTTGTCTGCCACAAAAAAAGGATTGTGATGGATGTCTTCCCATTGTTTGAAAGGGATTTCTATCGGACCCAGTTGCGACATGTAACCGCGAATGACAATACCAAATTTTTCTTGCAGCCATTTCTTCGCAATAGCGCCGGCTGCAACCCGGACTGCCGTTTCACGAGCCGATGCGCGACCGCCGCCACGATAATCGCGAATGCCGTACTTTTGCCAATAGGTGTAATCAGCATGGCCAGGACGGAAAACGTCCATGATCTTGCTGTAATCCTTGCTGCGTTGATCTTCATTGCGAATCAACAATGCAATCGGTGTGCCGGTCGTTTTACCTTCAAACACACCCGATAGAATTTCTACCGTATCGGATTCACGCCGTTGCGTTACATGACGCGATGTTCCCGGTTTGCGCCGATCCAGTTCCAGCTGGATATCTTCTGCGGTTATCGCTAATCCGGGCGGGCAACCATCCACAACGCAACCAATCGCGGGGCCATGAGATTCGCCAAAAGAGGTGACACTGAAAAGTTTGCCAAATGTATTTCCGGACATTCTGTTTTTCTCTTAAAACTGATTGCAGGAGTCTATCATACGCGCCTATATTTTTTTGAATTGGCATAAAGGAAATGGGTGATTTGCTTTCTACAACGCATGAAATTCACGTTATTCAATAAGAAACAATCACGAATCAGATTGAGGAATATCAATAATGAAACGCTTTCATCATGCTATACCTGCGGTAAAATGCAGGCCATTGCCTAAGGGCTATTATAAAAATATACCATTCTTTGGAATATACGAAGATAAACGGGATTGTACGAATTTCTGAAATATCCGAATACGCATACACCCTGCATTGAATACTATTAAAATTAAAACCGGGAGCTGGCATGAATACACCACGAGTTAAAGAATTTCTGATCAATCTGCAAGATAGCATCGTCAAAGGGCTAGAACAGGTGGATGGTAAAACATTCAAACGTGATCAATGGGATCGCCCGGAAGGTGGTGGCGGAATGAGTAGTGTCATCGAAGAAGGCAATGTTTTGGAACGCGGCGGTGTTAATTTTTCTCATGTGTATGGTGCCGGATTACCAGCGTCAGCCACGGCTGCACGTCCTGAATTAGCTGGCCGTTCGTTTGAAGCGATGGGGGTGTCTCTGGTTTTGCATCCGCGTAACCCCTATGCGCCCACAGTACATATGAATGTGCGTTATTTCGAAGCGCGTAAGGAGGGTGCTGAGCCGGTCTGGTGGTTTGGCGGCGGCATGGATTTGACGCCATATTATGGCTATGCTGAAGATGCGATCCATTTTCATCAAACCTGCAAGAATGCATTGCAACCGTTCGGCGATGATTGCTACCCGCGTCTGAAAAAATGGTGTGATGACTATTTTTATTTAAAGCATCGTAAAGAACCGCGTGGTATAGGGGGGGTTTTCTTCGATGATCTGAATCAACCCGATTTTGATAGCTGCTTTAAACTGACCCAAAATGTAGGGGGGTATTTTTTGACAGCTTACCGTCCCATTCTGGAAGGACGCAAAGACATGCCGTATGGCGAACGTGAACGCGATTTTCAAGCGTATCGGCGCGGGCGCTATGTGGAGTTTAATCTGGTATGGGACCGGGGTACTTTATTCGGCCTACAATCGGGTGGGCGGACGGAATCCATATTGATGTCTCTGCCGCCGATTGTTAAATGGCGCTATGACTGGAAACCGGAAGCGGGTACTGCAGAAGATAAGCTGTATACCGATTTTCTGATTGGCAAGGATTGGGTGTAATCAACTTGATACATTTTTGGAGTGCATAGCAGCATGGACATGAACCAGTGAACAAAGTATCGCTGAACACGCAAATTCTGCTCGGTACGCTATTGGGTGTCGTATTGGGTCTCTGGTTTGCCCAGTTAGGGCAGGGATCAAGCATTACACAAAATGGTTTGTATGCTGCCAAACTGGTGGGTACATTGTTCATTGATTTATTGCGGATGGTATTGATTCCACTGGTTTTTACATCAATTGTGGTCGGGGTGGCCAATTTACGTTCGCATCAGCAAATGAATCGTGTTTGGCAGGTGACGCTCATCTTTTTTGTTTCGACGATGGCGCTGGCTGTTGTGTTGGGATTAACGGCTGCTAACTTATTGCAACCGGGTGGTGGTTTACAGATAGCCATGTTTCAGGATGCGATGCAAGGTTTTCAGGCAACGCAGATGTCTCTACCTGACTTTTTTGCACATTTCTTGCACTCATTGTTTCAAAATCCAATTGCGGCGCTGGCGCAGAGCAATGTGTTGGCTGTCGTGATATTTGCTTTATTGCTGGGTATTGCGTTGGTGGTGGGCGGTGAGCGCTATCGCAATATCCTGACATTGATGCAAGAATTTCTGGAGTTGATATTGATGTTGGTTGGCTGGATCATGCGCTTGGCGCCATTTGGAATCATGGCATTATTGTTGCAGCTGGTCGCCACACAAGATACCAGTCTGCTGACGACTTTGATCAAGTTTGTAGCTATTGTTATGGGTACCCTTTTGTTGCATGGGCTTGTGGTGCTGCCATTAATTCTTTATCTGATTACCGGCATGACACCCCTCAAATTCTGGTTGGGTGCACGTGAAGCATTAATCACTGCTTTTGCCACCAGTTCCAGTGCAGCGACACTGCCCGTTACATTACGTTGTGCTGAGCAGCATTTGCATGTCAAACGAGATGTGGCAGGTTTTGTTATTCCATTGGGTGCGACCATGAATATGGATGGTACGGCACTCTATGAAGCGGTTGCGGCTTTGTTTATTGCCAATCTGGCCGGGGTTGAACTGAGCTTTGTGCAGCAGATGGTTGTATTTTTGACGGCCATGCTAGCCGCGATTGGTGCGCCCGGTATTCCCAGCGCCGGTATGGTAACGATGGTAATGGTGCTGCAATCGGTTGGATTGCCGGTTGAGGCGATTGCTATTCTGCTGCCAGTTGATCGAATACTTGATACATTACGCACTATGGTGAATGTGGAAGGGGATTTGGTGGGAAGTCTGGTGGTACAGAAATGGATCAAACAAGACCAATCAAACGAATAAAGCATTTATTATTTCAATTTATTAGATCAGATCGTCATCAATAAAACGTTGTTGAATCTCCCGTACCTTCTCGGCGTTGTTGATCAATGCTTCAACACAATCTCGATCTAATTTGGAATTAGACATTTTTCGCAACATGTTAAAAGCATCTTCATTACTCCACGGTGCTTTATACGAACGGCGTGAAGTCAATGCATCAAACACATCGGCTACTGCGCTGATGCGCGCTTCAATAGGAATTTCTTCACCTTTCAAACCTTGGGGATACCCGCTGCCATCAACCGCTTCATGGTGAAACTCAGCAATATTGCGCAAGATATTGGCGTGCCCAAAAGTACCCAGACTGAAATCTTCAAGAACCGAATCAATAATTTCACGGCCTTTCGCCGGATGAGTTTTCATCACATCGAATTCTTCTGAATTGAGTTTGCTCGGTTTACGCAGAATATTATCCGGAATTCCAATCTTGCCAACGTCATGCATCGGTGAGAACAAGAAAATATGCTCAATTTGTTCATCGCTGATGTTATAGCTTGGAGAAAGCTCGCGAGCAATAAGCCGGGCGTAGTGCGCAGTCCGGTCAATATGTGAACCGGTTTCAAGATCGCGGTAATGTGTCATGTTACGTGCAGCGCGAACCGCAGCAAGCAAAGTGCGTATAGCCGTTAACTCATTGATCACCATCAACGCGATTAAATGTCCATAGATATCAATCTGGCGCAGAGTTTTGGGTACAAATGGGTGTTCTTGAAGTGAATTAAAAAACAGAAAACCAATGAAAGTGCCACTTTGATAGAGTGGCATGGTGTAACTGGATTGATAACCTTTGGCTGCGACACGTTTGGTATGTTCATGAGTGCCTTGGGAAAAAATATTGAGATCCTGAACCAAGCGGGGGCGGCGATGTTCGATAATCGCGTAGAGTGATGGCGCGGAACTGAGTGGTGCATCGTAGGTGGTTACTGGACTGTCATTGCCTTCCGTACTATGGGTATAGGTTTTAAGCATTTCTGTTTTTTCATCAAACAGAGCAATGGCCAAGCGATCAATAAACGGAAAGTCCTGGCGAATGACTTGATGTAAGAAACGCAGCTTTTCAGTCAGTGGTAAATTTTCATGTAAATTCGCCAACGTATCCTGGTGTGTAAAGAGATCTTCTTCCTGTTGCATAAAAATCCTCCCAGCAAGTGATCATGGTAATGATAATCAAGGTTGCTATCACTAAATTCAGTGAGCATTTTAAATGATTTACTTCGAACATGTCGTGCTGGTTTGAAGAACCGATAGACAGAATAGATTTGGTAATTTTCGTTGGTTCGTGGGTAGGACTGATGTGCGGCAAATAGCCGCGCGACAATTTGTCACATTCCAAAAACAACGCATTCTTTTTACAATTCGCTCAACGTGGTTAATTCAGATTTGAAAGTTTTCGAATGCCACGACAAAGATTGAAATTATTTTCATTATAATTCCGGAGGATGAGAAGCGTACAAGAAATCCAGAGTGCGCTGTCATAACACTTATGAGAGTACCCAAAAGACTTGAGCCATTAATTGAAGAAGGTTTAATTGATAGTGTGATATGCCAACTGATGAGCGGCAAAGAAGCCATGATCTATTTAGTGGGCTGTGGGGATGTTATTCGTTGCGCTAAAGTATATAAGGAAAGCAATAAACGCAATTTTCAGCAACGCGCTAATTATACAGAAGGGCGCAAGGTTAAAAACAGCCGACGTGCCCGGGCGATCGAAAAGGGAAGCCGTTATGGCCGTATTGCATGCGAGGAAGCTTGGCAAAGTACTGAGATCGACATGTTATGCCGTCTTGGAATGGCCGGTATACGTGTGCCAAAATTCTATAGTTTTTTTTCCGGCGTCTTACTAATGGAACTGATTACAGATTCAGAAGGAAATGTGGCGCCACGATTGAGTGACCTCATACTGACCCAAAAACAGGCGCGCGTTTATCATAAGGCCCTGATCGACCAGATTGTAAAAATGCTTTGTGCCGGAATTGTTCATGGTGATTTATCACAATACAATGTGCTGATAGGTAGTCAAGGCCCGGTTATTATTGATCTGCCCCAGGCAGTGAATGCGGCGGATAATCATCAAGCACGCCATATGATTAAACGGGATATTGATAATCTAACAGCTTATTTCAGCCGGTTTGCTCCAGAATTAGCTCAATCTGATTATGCGGCGGAGATATGGTCCTTCTATCAACGTGGAAAATTGCCACAGGCTCAATTGAGCGGGAATGCTAAACAACAGGACAAACCTGTTAATGTTAATAGTATTTTGCAGATTATTGACGCAGTAATTAAAAAGGAAGCCGCTTGGCAACGGCATAAACAGACCAAATGGGGTAATCCTTTGTCGCAGTGCTAACGCCGCGCTTGTTAATCTAAAATCGCTGAAGATGTTAATTGACCTGTATACGCCAGCTTGTGCTATAATTCCGCTTCTGACGCGGGGTGGAGCAGTCTGGCAGCTCGTCGGGCTCATAACCCGAAGGTCGTAGGTTCAAATCCTGCCCCCGCAACCAATAAAAACAAGCGCCTATAGAATAAAAATCTAGGTGTTTTTTTCTTCGTAGCATGTAAGATAAACGTAAGAGTATTTGCATCGATGATGCAATGTTTCACTTAGCCGTTTTTTCATAAAAAAATAGAAAATCCTCAAGGTAGCATTTAGCTTTAGTGAATTAATCCATATATGTTCATACCTTTGCTTTGCCCGTGTGCTGAGCATCTCAACGGCATCTCTGCGTATCGGTAACAGGGTTGCAACCGACACTCTCGGCTTTACCATTTCGAACTCTGAATATCTTCTGCCCTGATACATCTGCTGGCAGTTCCAATGCATGCCCTTGCGGACAACGTAAACACAATGCGCCAAACGAGGAAGCTATTGATTTGATCTCGACTGGAATCAAGGTCGGCGTAGTTGTGGCTACTTGCTCGGAACGATAAAACCGCAACCAGTTCGAAAATGTTTTGGAATTCAGCTTGCACTGACGACAATAGGCGCATTTTTTGGCGCTTTCCGTGTATTCTGGCGATGCCGAAAAAATATTTTCTCGATGGGATTGGATGATAGGTGTCATCATTTTCTTCGCCATGACCTTCTTATATTACGCCACACATACTTTTCACAATCTGTTTCCTTGATTGAATATCTTGTGGAAACCCGATGAAGATCATCAAAACTATTTGACACGTATTAACAAAGTGTTAAGCGACCGCGCTTTTCTCACTTCGGCTATTGCATTTGGATTGTTCAACCTTTCGTTCGGGTTGTGGTTTGGCCTGCCGGACGGCAGTAATATTGAAAAAATCTCACTTTGCTGGGGATATTTTTTGGTTGGTTTTGTGTGCGGATTGCCAGCTTGGGGTATTTATGGTGTCATAGACATCATTGCCTACCTCTCCCGTGCAGGTCTTTTGAATTTGAATACACATCTCCCGATGGGTGTAGTGGTATGAGGTTTCTAGGTGATGCGATTATTAAATTCAGTACTGTGACATTGATTGTCGGTGTGCTGATATCTAGCTACATCATTAATACAAATTGGAACAACGAGAGCCTCATAAGCAGGTTTTTCATGTGGGTATGGATTGCATTTCCGTATGTCCTGTCTTTATTGGTTGTAATGATTCCTTCAACTGGGATTAATCAACTGTTGTGCGAATTTAAATTTAAAGAAGATACAGAATTAAAGAATAAATTGGATAAATTACTCAAAAAAATTAACAGTCTAAGTAATGGCGAGTTTTCTCAAACCGGTGATTTGAGAGAGCAGAATGAACATATAATCCAATTGCGAGCTAAATTGTACCAAATGCGGACTTGGCCCTTCGGTTATTCAGAGAATTATAAATATGGCGCTGCATTTATCTCAAGTACTGCAATGTCATTCATCACGCTTCCACCAGCACTGAAAGATGCTGTCGAAAAGATCCTCTCACGGTTATGACGAAATAGCCAAATTCGTCGAGATCGTATTGCGGTGCATTGGCAAACCGTGCATCGGCACATTCTGAACAGGAGGAAACGCTTGTGCGGTATAAAGAGGAGCGCGTCTTTTTCCGTAACCGCAATCGCATCCTTGCATTGATTACGTGCCTACGGAATCAAACTAATGCAGATAAAAGGGAAGAAATCTGGAATTTTCCTTCCATTTAAGCTAGAAAAAACAAACCCCGCTACCAGAGCGAGGTTTATGGAAGTTACAGCGAAATCAAATTATGCGTTTTTTTTCCGGCGGCGTGCTACAAAACCCAGTAAGCCCAATCCGGCTAGCAGCATGGCGTAAGTTTCTGGTTCCGGAATCGGAGCGCCGACTGTAAACCCATGCCAATTTTCACTGGTATGCGTAAACGTAATGGAAGTGAAAATACCTGGTAGCTGGACGACACCATGTACTTCGCCGGAGCCGAAGAAGCCAGTGCCTGAGCCATTCAGGATGGGTGTACCGTTACCCCAGAATCCTGGACCAAAACTATCGATTACGATTGGCACGCCGAAATCCACAGTATTGCTGTTCCAGCTCACCAAGCCGATATAGGGATTCGCAACGGGCGATGAAAATGTTATCGTGACTGTACCGCCCTGATCGAGCGCAATGATATCGGAAGCTGGCGGCGCATTACTGACGGAGCCGTTGGTATATGCCGTTCCAGTCCAGAAATTGGTTCCTGCGCCGGTTGTGACAAAGGAATGTGCACCGGTACCGACGTATCCGACGCTGATAGACCCAATATTTCCAGATGCTGAAAACGAGTCAGGCGAAGAAGTCCAATCAGTCCATGACACGGTCACCGCAAACGCTGATGCAGAAAAAAAGATTGTAATGAGAGATCCAAATACTAATTTTATTATATGTTTCATAATTTTCACCTTCTACACACGTGTGAATAAGAAATAAACTCTACTCCGTCTATATTTAAATAATATTTAAACATTAGCGATTTATGTTAACTGTTCAGATGGTTTAATGCTGTAGTCAGATGCTCCTTGTTTTTCTAGGACACTTGTCCTAATTCTTCTTTTTCAAACAAGATAGTGCATGCTAATACTATTTCGTTCATACAAAAAAGTTTGCGGTATCTTTTATTTTTTTCAGAAAAAGCGCGTTAGAATAGAATCTCATAGATCAGTGAAGGAGAGACAGAGATGGCACATCAATTCGATCCTGGTTATATAGAAGAGCCGTTTAAAAGCCTGTGCGAGAATTATCCAGACTCCGCTGTATATCCAATTGGAAATTTTCGCGTGGAATGGGGGCCGATCTTTCATCGGGGGCGATTGGACGATTCACCCCGTGTTCTTTTGATCGGACAAGATCCGGCGCAGAACGAAGCGGTTGTGCGGCGGATTCTGGTTGGTGAGGCGGGGCAGCGGATTCAAGGGTTTCTGGCGAAGCTGGGAATCGATCACAGTTACGTCATGATCAATACGTTTTTGTACAGCGTGTATGGAAGCGTCAGTGCAAAGAACAAAAAAGCCGTGGGAATCATTGATTACCGGCATCGCTGGTTGAAAGCGCTGCTGGTTAGTCAGAAAATTGAAGCAGTCATTACCCTGGGCGTGCTGGCTGACGAAGCTTGGAAAACATGGTCTGCTACACCGGATAGTCAGAGTGTTGCGGTGACGTATGTACCGATTACGCACCCAACCCAGCCGGAAAGCGCTTCAGACGGTGATAAGGAAAAATTGCGCGTAGCCACAAAGGTAATGTTGGCCAAATGGAATGTCGCACTGCAAACGCTCCACGCCGCTATCCAACATCCTGATCGGGTGCAATCGCTAGTACCGTATGGTGAATCGTGGCAGCCGGGAGATAAGGTCCTTATTCCCGAGTTTGATTTTCCACCCGGACTTCCGGCATGGATGCGGGAATCCGATAACTGGGCGCGCCGTGCGGGAGCCGATGTGAACGCCAAGCGGCGCAATATTACGATTACAGTTCCGAAAGGTTTGGTACCGAAATTATGAGTAGCGCAACGCAGGGTAGCCACTCATCGCCAAAAGTTGTGATTCGCAAAGCGCGTGTTGATCCGATTGATCCTTTGATGGGCCGAAAATGTGCATTGAGCGGACGGATTGTCACGATGGACGGTTCGTTCCGGGTGATTCCGGATGGAACGATCTACATTGATCGAGGCAACATTGTCGCGGTTAATGAATCGCAAGCGCCCTGTCCAGTTGGGTTTGAGGATGTGCCGGTTGTTAAAACCGGTGGGACAATCTACCCCGGTCTGATTGAACTGCACAATCATCTGGCGTATAACGCACTGTGCCTTTGGGACGTGCCGAAGCAGTACAACAATCGCGACCAATGGTCAGGAATTCCTGCTTATCGTAAACTGATCAGCGGCCCCATGCAGATTATTGGCAAATCTCCGGAATTGGTCCCAGCCCTTATTCGTTACGTTGAATGCAAGAGCCTGCTTGGGGGCGTGACGACCAGTCAAGGAATACAGTTGTTCAGTAATGCCGGGATTCGCCGCTTCTACCGTGGTGTCGTGCGGAATGTGGAGCAAACAAATGAAAAAGATTTGCCGGAGGCGGATACCAGAGTTGCTGATATCGAAGCCAAGAATGCGAATCGGTTTTTTGAGCGTCTGCAGAAAGCGACTTGTTTTCTGCTTCATTTAAGTGAAGGCGTTGATAAAACCGCAAATAAACATTTTCAATCCCTGCAAATTTCGGATGGGAAATGGGCGATTAATCAGCAACTGGCTGGAATCCATTGCGCGGGATTAGAAGAAAAGGATTTTGACATCCTCGGAAAAGAAAAAGGTGCCATGATTTGGTCTCCGATGAGCAATTTGCTGTTGTATGGCGAAACTGCAAAGATCAAGGCTGCAAAAGCGGCTGGGGTTCGAATCGGCATCGGTTCCGATTGGTCGCCTTCGGGGAGCAAGAATCTTTTGGGAGAACTGAAAGTAGCCCGATTGGTCAGTCAAGCGATGGGATCTGTATTTAGTGACCGCGATATTCTTGCGATGGCGACACGGAATGCCGCTTCTATTTTGCAATGGGATGCCGTGCTTGGCACGCTCGAAGCAGGCAAACGTGCGGATCTTATAGTCATCTCGAAGGATTCTGGCGATCCCTATGAAAGTATTCTGCAAGCGAAGGAAACTGCTATTCGTATGGTTATGATCAATGGGGTTGCACGCTATGGAAACCCTGGCCTGATGCAACGTCTAGGGGCTGTGGGCGAGATGCTTCGAATCGGAGGATTGAAGCGGATGATTTTCTTGCAACAGGAAACTGCTGATCCATCGGTTGGGAGCCTCTCATTAAAAACGGCCACGAACATGCTTCGTGAAGCACTTCTCCGGCTGCCGGAATTAGCGCGCGAGTTAGAGAAGCCTAAGGCGGAACGACGTACGGTATTGTCGAAATTGGAAAAGAAATTGCCAGCGAAACAAGAGTGGACGCTTGCACTGGATGAGCTGGAGGATGTAGGGGTGGATATACGTCCACGATTACCTCTGCTGGGTGAACGCGAGCTCACGGGCGCATTGCGCGGGTTAGAGCGCGCGGCGGTACCGCTTTCGGAAATCGTTGTGCCGCTGAAACTGGATCCGCTGACAGTTGCTGACGATTCGACATTTCTTGATCGAATTGAAAATCAGATCAATCTTCCTGATTATGTGAAAACCGGTCTAAAAACGATGTATTGACGTACCTGTATAAATAAATCCGTGTCGTTGTGAATTGGACAGTTACCGGCAAAGCTCAGCGATGAAAGACCAATCGACCCTTTTAATTTTTGGGTTGTAAGCACCAATCTAATTCAGCAAGAATGCTATCTTGCGCTGAAGGAATAGGTCGTCAATTTTTTAGCCTATACATCAAATAATTATCGATCTTGCAAAGACAGCAGATAATTGTGCGAGATTGCTTTTTCTAACCAATTTTTTATACAGTATGCCCAGAACTGGCGCTTTGCTTTCGTTGTCACGTGAACACCATACATCGCTGGTAATGGCGCGCGCTGCCCGGAAAGCGGCGGATGTCAATGACAACATCGCTTATTCAGAAGCGCTGAAACGGATTGAAGCGCATTGGCATGGGGTGTTGGCTGCGCACTTTGCGCAAGAAGAACAATTGACCCGGCTTGCGGCAGATGCACTGGATCCGGAGGCTGTCGCACGTATTCTTGCTGAACATGCGGAATTGCATGCGCTTGCCTGCGGCCCTTGTTTACTGGAGCCTGATATGCGTTTGCGCCAGTTTGGCGATTTGCTTGCCGCGCATGTGCGTTATGAAGAACGTGTGATATTTCCACAACTACAGTTGCATTCGGGTATGACATCTGAGGCCCTACTCAATCCAAACCATTCAGAGGGGTAATGATCGTGAGTTCTCCTGATTTTTATGAACAAGCGCCGGTTGTACGTACCTATGATCCATTTGCTGCGATGCTAGGCGCCGCTCGTGATGGTTTGCTCGACTATCACTATCTGGATACCGTTGCGTCTGGCAGGACATTCCTGTCCTGCTGGTGCCGGTGCATTTCTGATCGAGTGCGCGGCACTGACTGCATACTGATTGCTGCTCCACAATAATGCCGTTCCATCCATGGCGAAGGATTCCCGCGTAATCAGATGCCTTAGAAATACCTGTTAGCAGCAAATCGAAATTGGCTATAATCCATCCACATACATTTCTGTAAGAGGTGTTCCCGATGAAACGAACTTCACTTTTGGCTTTGATCCTGGTTTTTACAGTGATCAGTATTGCTGTAGCCGGTCCAACAGCAGCTTCTGCCACAGCTAACCAGCACAAACCTAATCAATCTGCTACCGATTTGAGCAGCGGGTCAAGTGAGTGTGATCCCGACAACCGGCAGGAAAGTGGCGCCATTTACCGCATTTGTATGCCACCCGCCGAGCGCTACAACAACCAGCTGGTCATCTGGGCTCACGGCTACGTGGATGTTACGAAACCGATAGAGATTCCGGAATCTCAGCTTTGCATTGGCAGCTTTTGCATTCCCGATATCACCAATGCTCTGGGCTTTGGCTTTGCCACAACGAGCTATAGTGTGAATGGTCTGGCGATAAAGCAAGGCGTGTCAGATATTCTGGATCTGGTTGATATTTACACTGCGCAGAAGGGCAAACCTGACCGCGTTCTCATCATCGGCGCCTCCGAGGGCGGCCTCGTTACCACCTTACTGACGGAGCAATATCCGAATATTTTTGTTTCGGGTCTGGCGATGTGCGCACCGATTGGGGATTTTCAACGTCAGATTAATTACTTTGGGGATGTGCGCGTAATTTTTAACTACTTTTTCCCCGATCTTGGCGCGCTACTAGGGAGCGATCTAACGAGTATTCCCCCGGCAGTTATTGAAAACTGGCCAGATATTTGGGCGCAAATGGAACCAATCATTTTTGCCGCTGAAAATGCGAATAAATTAGACCAACTGGTGAAAGTTACCAAGATGCCGCATGACCCCAACGATTATCTGGGATCGTTGCATACCTCCGTAGAGGATGCGCTGTGGTACAACGTATTTGGCACCAACGATGCAAAGGAAAAGCTGGGTGGCAATCCGTTTGACAATATAACCCGGCGTTACAGAGGATCCGATAATGATTTTCTGTTGAATCAATCAGCGCAACGGGTAGCAGCCGATGAAGCAGCATCGGTTGAACTGGAGAATTACTACCAAACCGGCGGGGATTTGCACATTCCACTGGTCACGCTGCACACACTGCAAGACCAGCAGGTGCCATACTGGCACGAGCCGCTGTACGGACGAAAATTAGCCGCCGCCGGGAATCAAAGTAATCGCTTTAACATGCCGATCAATCGCTACGAGCATTGCAATTTCACTCCTGGCGAAGCTTTAGCGGCTTTTGGTATTTCTTACTATCTGGCCAATCAGAACCCGTTGGCCGCGAACCGGGTCGCTGAGCTGTTGCCCAACTCCATTGATCTAGCAACCTATGAGCAAACCTTAGCCACGTTCCTGGCCGGGCGCAAATAGGAAAATAGAACTTTTCTGAGGAGATTTTTGCAAGGGGGCCAGTTTTTAATAGTCAGGCTCAAAGAAATGTCGTTTCTTTATGCAGCTTATGCGTACTTAATTCAGGGAGAGAACGGGAGCGGTAATTCTTTGAAATCTGACGGCTGTAGGCCTGTGAGGAATAAATAAAGATTGTGGTGTACAAGCAAGCGCCTGTTACGTTGCATTCAATGACTGATACCTGTGTTTACGGGATGGCTGAGATTCTATTCCCCGCAAGCTATTTTCCATTCCGTTTCATCGATACTTCCAGGCTGTACTGCTTCCCATTTCTGAGGTTGGCTATAAGAACGAATAAGTTCACCGCTCTCCATATTCCAGCCAAATAATGAGTAAGCAAGAACTCTCATCTGCTTTTCCTTGCAGTCGTACTCGCGCCGGATTTTTTCAGATAAAAAGTCCACTCCAGAGACTTTCTGCACGACTTTATAGTCAAATAAAGCCCACATTTTGGCCCTATCGCCTGCCTTACGAATAGAAGCCAAATCAGCATAAGCTGTGTAACCGCCTTTTTTTTCACTTTCGCCCACCCTGGTCCATTCAGCCAACGTACTGGTACTCACGAAGGTCAGCGCTAAAGTTAATAGTAGTTTTTTCACGGTTTATTTTTCGATTCTTATTATCAGGATGAAATTTGCTGCAACGCAGTGAGTTAAATTGCGCGTTGATCTTGGACGCTCAGTGAAGTATAACAGCCCCTGTACGGAATAGCATAACGTAGCGGGACACATTGTCAAATAGGGCGTCAGTCGGATCAGTCTGTCGGCGGATTTTCACATGATCGTTGCATCGATGCAATTGGTGATAGGTCCACAAAATTCTGAGTTCAATTGCTGGTAAAACTGAGTTCGTTGTTGCAGTATCTTACTCACTTAATAGATTTAATCGTTCTAATCTGGGTAATAATTGTCCTTCTATTGTTGGGTAATCGAGCAAAATGCCTATTGATTACTGTTGTATCGACAGGACTGGCGCTAAATCAATTGCTCGATACTAAGTCACCATTAAATTGAAATGCCAGGATTCATATAACCATTTAATTATTAGTATTAATTTATCATGAGATTAGTAGTTGTTTGATTGAAAAAATGTTTGACAATAAATCAGTTATTCAGTAGTGTTCGTAGCGAAAGGTGATAGCCTTTTTATACTTTAAATTCATGCAACAATAAATTATTTTTTGAGGGAGTGTCATTATGAAGATTTCATATATACACATTTTTACCGCGGCGCTGATCGGTGCCAGCGCATTGCCGGCTTCTGCCGCGCTGAATCCTATTAATATCTACTCTGGTAACGTCGGATTAAGCGTAGATGGAATTGGTAGTAATTCTGCTCCGGTTGGGCAGGTACAGGCCAATATTCCAGTGGGCGCGACCATACTTCAGGCCTATTTGTACAGTGCAGGGACACCCTATCCGTGGTACTCAGATAGCCCGACGACTCTAGCGGCCTATAATAGCGCAGGGATTACGCTGGGCGGAAACACGATCAATAACTTCGACACACTTGTAGGTGCCGTGAGCACACCGCGTCCTGATATTGGTCAATGGTATACGGCTCGTGCTGACGTAACTACGGTTGTGCAGTCGTTGGTTAGTGGTTCAGGAACCAATAACTTTTCATGGGATGTCAGCGAAGGCAGTCTGAATAATTTCATTGATGGTGAAGTACTTGCGATCGTATACTCTGATGCCAGTTTACCCGTTGGTAGTGTTGCACTGTTGGACGGCGGACAAAACACGGGTGGAGAAACCTTTGCGGTCAACCTAAGCACGCCTTTGTCGGACCCGAGTGCTTCCGGTTTTGCAGCACAATTGGGATTGGGAATTTCGTTCAGCTGTTGCGGCCAACAGTCGACCATTGATGTTAATGGTACAAACTTGACTACGACAGCTGGCGGGAACAACGACGGACTTATCGGGTCAGACGGTTCTTTGATCACGGTTGGTGGATTGGGAGACGATCCGTCCAATAATGTTGGTTATGGCTCTGATGATGAGCTTTACGATTTGAGCTCATTTCTCCACACAGGCGATACATCGTTCAATATATTTACTCAGAACGCAACAGCAGACGACAATATCTTCTTTGCGAGCCTTTATATCACAGGAGATGTTTCTAGCGTCACTCCGGTACCAGAGCCGCAAACTTACATGCTAATGGGTGTTGGGTTAGGTGTTGTTGGGTGGGCAGCTCGACGCCGGAAAAAACAAAACATTACCACATGATCCAAACCCGCATGCTGCTTTGAACTTATAACCCCACCTTGGTGGGGTTTCTTTTGACGGGCATCGTACTACGCGGTATCCGGATGTCGGTTTTCCTAACGGTTGTGTATATTTTATTGCTTCCAGATCTCATCGGGTTTGTTATCAACTAAGTGATTGGCTTGCATCAAACTCAGAATACCTGGGGTCTCTATGAAAAGAGTATTTACTCGACTGTTTTTTCTGATTATTCCTGGCGTATTTTTACTCAGCAGTTGTTCAAGTGTTTTCTATTATCCCAATAAAGAACATTTGTACTACGATCCTAAAGCCGTGGGATATGCTCCTGAGGATATCTATTTCATCGATAACGCCCAAAGAAAGCTTCATGGCTGGTGGTTTCCTGCAAAAGAATCTCCGGCAAAGGCAACGATTATTTTTTTTCATGGCAATGCTGAGAACTTAACTTCCCACTACTTGCATTTGGCCTGGATTACCGCTGAAGGGTATAACTTATTTATTTTTGATTATCCTGGATATGGGCTATCTGAAGGAGAACCTAGCCCTAAAAGTTGTTTGGAGTCGGGTTACGCGGCATTGGATTGGGTGGTTAAAAATAAATCTCGAGATGGTCCCATTATTATCTATGGTCAAAGTATGGGGGGTATTGTTGCGCTACGCACGGTGATCGATAAGAAATCTGAGGTTAATTTAAAGCTCGTTGTTGTGGACAGTACCTTTGAGTCTTTTCAGCGCATTGCCAGAGTTAAGCTGTCTCACAATTGGTTTACTTGGCCGATGCAACCACTCAGCTATGCTTTATTAAGCGATCAGTGGGCGCCAGCAAATTTGAAATCTATTTCACCCATTCCTGTTCTTGTTATCCATGGGCAAAAAGATGCTGTTGTTGAGCCTGAGCTGGGTGAAAAGGTTTTTGAACAATTGGCTGAACCGAAAACCTTCTGGAGAATTCCGGATGGAACGCATACAGATGTGTTTTGGCGGCACGATCGCAAATATCGTGATGCGTTTTTATTATTTCTAGAAAATCTCGATACGCCTTAGGAAAACCCCAAATTAGATTTGGCAACTTAAAAGAAATAATTGATTGAAAATATTCCTTCATTATTATGATCATAGCGATTTAATTCCAGCCTTAGATCAAGATCTTGTGATAGGGCATAGCGGGTTATAAAATGAGAAGTGAAAAAGCGCTTATTTTCACCCAGAATATAAACCTGATAACTGGCAGCAAGTTTGATTCTCAGATTTTCAGAAATGTTGTAAAACGCGCCCACTTCAACATCGCCGCCTAAACGATAATTTTCTTTCAAATGACTGGAAAATTCTGTTTTTAGATCAACAAAAGAAAATAATAGAAGGGGCGAGAAAAAATCCGGCCGATAGGAAATACCTCTGCCATAACTGCTTTTGATGGAATTACAATAATTACAGTCGTGGTCTCTCAGTGTGTCGATCTCCAGATCGGCGCGCCAGGAGAGTTTGGTAAACAAGGGGTCGTAGGGATTAAACGATGTAATAGAAAGAATTTTTGCCTGATCTAGCCTTAACCGCTCGGATTCTAAGTAATAGCGGAGCTTAAAGTCCATAAAAATGATTTCCGAGTTTTTGTCGTACCCCACATCTTTGGCCATTAAATCGTGGTAAGCCGGGCGATAAGCTAATTCTATGAAAGATTCATGGGAATTGAGTCCCATCCCGAAGCGAAAGCGATCCGTGCCGTGGCCTTGGTGTGGCGGGTTGGAGAAGCGCGTAATTTCACCATTCTCTTCATCGGTAACCTGCAGACGGCTTCTGGCTAGCAGAATTGAATGCGGAATTTTTATTTCTTTGTCACTCTTTTCCTGCATGCTCTGATACTGTAGATAATCCATGTAGGCATTCAACAAAAGGGCCTGTGATCGAGTGGAAAGGTTACCGAAGGAAGTGCTTTCTGGTGAGATTTCCCCTTTGATGATGCCTTGTAATATCCGCTTCTCATCATCGATCATCTTGAAGCGCTTATGATTCATCTGGTTGAGCACCGCGGGCCGGTACACGACCTGTTTTACCAATCCTTCCTGCGCCATCACGACTTTTACCGTATCAGCCGGTATAACACTAAAAAAGAACGAATCTTTCAATCGAAGATTGGGATTGGCGATCTCTAACAAAGAAAGTACATGGTATGAGCAATTTTCTTGGAAATAATAATAATCAAAATAGGTTCCGCCCAATTCCCATAAGTGGAGAAGCATCATATTCAGCTGATCTTGGTTAAACTTAAGTTCATACTCCCAAAGATCGCGGCTTTCCCAATTGTTGTATTCCTGCACCTTGGTGTAATAAGGGAAAATTGCAAAGCGACCCTGGAATGAGCCTATTAATCCCTTCAGCGCATAAAGAAATCCATTATCCGTATCCGGGATCGCGGCATAATTTGCGCCATAGTTCATTAAATTATTACCACTGCTCGTTCTCCGGCTGTCGATGCGTATCAGGGTATGCCCAAACATGGATGCCGGATTATTCATGAAATAAGATGCAAATACCAATGTGACCCCGACGGGATCTAAAGCTGTTAGCCAGCGGTCGAGCCGGTCACATGTTTGTATTTCCAGGCGCTGGGGATCGAATGCTAATTGTTGATTCAACCATTTGAAGCGGGCGGGAAAGTTGCACTGCGGATGCTCTTTGCCTTCTGTAATCTCGGTTAGCGGGACAAAGAAGCTGGCTAGCGTCGCTGCCAGCTCTGATTCCGGATCAGTTTTCCCTTGCGGAGAATTAAAAAACTCCATGCCATCGGCTTCACTGATCATGCCGCCCAGGAATCTTTTGTTGTATTTTAAAAGCAGGTGCCAGGTACGTTCACCGGCAAGGTTATTTTGCCTGGCTTGCTGTTGTAATTCAGCTAGATAATCAGTAGTGTCTTGATATTTTGAATGAGCAGCGGCAGGAAATAAGCAAAAGCAGAGAAGTAACCCAGCTACAAGACAGGCAAGCTGCACAAAGGAACCATAGAGGTGATAATAATATCGAAACGGATACAGGCTTTCACCTATATCCGTTTGCCATTTTTACTTAATTTAATGCAGAGAGCTTGATATTGCAGGATTTTGCAAGTTTCGGGTGATGCGTGAGTTGATTATCAAGCTGAGTCAATAATTCAGCTGAAGTTGTTCGATCGTTCGCTACTAAATGATCGAATTTCTGCTGAACCATTTTACCGAATTCTTGATGACTTTCGGCGGGGCACTGATATAAGCTGGCCAGGGTATATAGATTTTCACCTTTACCTTGCGCCATTTCTTTAACCAAACTGGTGTAGTTTTCTTGTGCGAAAACTTCACGCTCTTTACTCATATTTATTAATCCATGATCACCACAGTTTGAAGTCCCGGATGTAATTCCAAAAGTCTGAGACCCTGATGTTCCATTGGTTGTTGCAGCGAAGACTTGCTCTACACCTGGTTTCGATCCGATAACAATAGAACCCAGTCCACAACCTGCTGCACCATATCCAGCGGCGAAAACAGAAGCAGGGAGTAAAAGTAAAGATGCTGCTATTGCAATCACACTATGTCGCGCCATAATAATCTCCATGAAGAAGTGCTATCACTTCAAACCCGGATCAACGATCCAATAACTCAACGATGGTTTTAAAGCACCAAATTTTAAGTCAAAAATGTCAAGAAAATGCGCTAGGGAAGATAAATAACCTTTTCGCTAGAACAAGACTGAATGTACTGAACGCCTCTTAGGTTGTCAAATATTATATTTATTCTTGTTCAGAGCCAGAGAACTATCCGGGCTTGTATTTGATCTCTGGATTTGCGTCTCGGATTTTTCTGCAATAAGGTCTGTTATTTGCTGTTTGGAGCGGTGCGGTGCGTTCCTGCATCCAGAAATTGTTGCAAATACGGAAGTAAGAGTGACGGCTGCTCTTCTTGAATTGCGTGACCGACATCATTGAGAACAACCATTTTTGAATTGGGAAGATCCGCATGCAGGCGTTCACCAATTTCCAGCGGTACAATTTCATCATCCTTGCTCCAAATAATTAAAGTGGGGATAGTCAAGCTGGCATAATTGTTCGAGAATTGTTGCAGATCTGTAGGCAGCATCTGTCGTGCAGTGGTTAGTGTCGCGTATTTTGCATTGGGTTTGTCCAGATTGCCAGCATAGTGATCTATGGCGCTTTGCGGAATTAGTGCATCATTAAAATACACTTTCTTTAGCAAGCTTTTCACCTGTATCGTGTTCGGAATCGCGTAAATTATCAGCGGCCCGAGTCCGGGCGTAGCAAGCACCTCTACGAAATCCGGAAGATCCTGTGGATAGGCAATGCTATCCATCAATACTAGGCTGTTCTGTAGATTCGGATGCGATGCTGCCAAATATACTGAAGTAACCAGAGCCACGCCACCACCGTAGGAATGTCCAATAATGTGGACATTCTGCAGGTCGTTTTCGAGAATGAAATTCCTTACCAATCTGGCCTGTTCGTAAACGGAATATAAGTCATCACGTGGTTTGGGTGATTCACCAAAGCCTTTCAGATCAATGGTGATTACGCGATATTTCTGAGCCAGGGGTGCAATAATATGCCGCCAACTATAGCTGCTGGCACCGAAGCCATGGATAAGCAGCACGGGATTGCCTTCGCCAATGCTGCTGGATGCCAACTGTAGCTCATTCACTTTATCCGGATTGCGGTATTGTGACCAGCCTGGAATATTCTTGTCCATGACCGCGCAGCCACCAAAACTAAAAATCACAGACCAGAGTACAAGAGCGAGCGCTTTCGTCGAGAAATTTTTCATTATTTAAGAGACCGAATCAGCATAATCATGTCAAATATTCCGCCGGCAACAAAAGCAAGTACGCCAAAAGCAGGGAGTATTGCGATAATTATACAAGCCGATTTCAAATGTTTGGCTTCTGTATTATCTTCAATCTTCATGTGGCGTGGAATCGATAAAATCACGTAAAAGATCAAACTAAGGAAGATGGTATTTCCGATGGTGAGCGGGAGGAGATTGGTAAAATAGATTTCTATCGGGCCAAGTGTTTGTTCAGTGCAGTATCCGCATCTATCGATCAATTCGAACATAATGTCACGTCGCGCATTAATGATCTCAAAGAAACTCAGGGTGGTGCTGACAGCGCCCCATAAGGCTGCCAGTAGTACAATGGGGAGGCCCAATTTATTGATATCGTTCATGTCAATTCTCCTTTTTCCAGCAAAACATGAAGCTTATTAAACAGGGGTGTATCTTTCTGCGCTGATGCTAACTGAAAACTGATCGCCTTTGCTAGAATAAGATTGACTGGATACACCAGTGTCAATATCCGGTTGTCTTAATACACTCTTTGCCAGTTGCAGCTTCCCAGCAAGCAGCGAAGTTTGCTTCAACACTGGCGATGAGGGTGGAGTCAAGGTGCCCGCTAGCAGTCATTCGTGCAAGCACGGCACGAACACCATCCGGTCCGGCTGTCGGACGATAGGGGCGATCTTGTGCCATGGCTTGAAAAATATCCGCTACGGCCACAATCCGTGCCTGTATGGGGATCTCGCTGTCATGCCGGTGGAAAGGGTAACCATTGCCGCAAATCGATTCATGATGGAACGAGGCCCACTCGGCGACATGATCAAAGGCCCGGACACGCCGCAGAATTTGCCAAGTCTCAAATGTATGACGTTCGATTACAGCAAATTCAGCTTCGTTGAGCGGTCCAGGCTTGTCAAGCACTTCGTCCGGAACGCGGAGCTTGCCAATGTCATGAAGGAGTCCGGCGATTTCCAGTAGTTCGCAATCCTTATCGGGTAATCCAGAGAGTTGCCCAAGAAGGCGCGACAGACGGGATACTCCGATTGAGTGTTCGGCTGTGAATCTGCTTTTGTCGTCTACGATTCGAGCAAAGATTTTGGCCAGTTGCATAAGTTCTGCACTGGTTAGCTCGCGAGTATCGGCAAAATGCAAAACGGTCTCATGGATTTGCCGCTCGAGATGATGCGACTCCAGTGTGAGCCAAAACGCCTCACTGGCAGACGTTTCCAGGAACGCCTTCACCAGGGCTGGGTCGAAGAAGCTTCCTGAAAGAGCCATTATGCAAGTGAGGATTGGTTTGCGGGCGAGGAGCAGGTCGGAATTCTGGTGCTGAGTGACGAGTGCATCGACACGGTCAGCGAGATGAATCAAGTTTGAGAGAAGGAATATCTCAGGTTTTATCGCTTGTCGAAGAGGGCTTTCCCAGTGGGTATGATGGTGGAGGATTAGTTCTGCCAAATTGGCAAAAGGCTCGAAATCATGCATCAATTTGTAACCACGTTCGCAATGCTCACGTGATCCGGCCCAGTCAAGTTCATTAACGAGTCGCTTGTGTGTTTCCGAGGAGGAGACGCCGCAGTCGTGAATTAATGCGGCACGAAACAATTCGCGCTGCCATGATTCCTCGATTCCAAAGGCACGAGCAGTTTCCAAAGCCATAAATGCGACACGTTTTCCATGTTGGAGAACATTGATGCCGACCAAGTCGACCGCATCAGAAATGGCGAGCGTTGCTTCGCCTAAATCAACGCGATTGGAATTAACCATCTATTCGACACACGTGCCAACCCAAAAGCCAAGAAAGTGACAACTTTTGTTTTAATAGGACTTTATGATTCATAAGTGGAGATCTCGCTGTTTATTGCCCAAGATGTTTGTTGTAGTCTGGGCAGTTTGAAGTCTACCATTCCATTTAATCAAGCCTTATAAGATTGAAGGGAAAAAACAAAAAGATTCGGCCACGTCACAGAATATCCATAATGAATTGCCATTCTGCCGGATCAACAGGAGTGATCGATAGGCGGTTGCCGGTTTGTAATACTCGCATTCTGCAGAGTGCATTGTATTGCCTGAGTTCCTTGATTGGGATAAGGCGAGTTCTTTTAACCAAGGTGACTTCAACATTAAACCAACGTGGATTGTTGATTGCTGCTTTCGGGTCAAAATACTTGCTGTCGGGATTAAATTGCGTAGCATCTGGATAAGCCGGTTTGCTGACGACCGCAATTCCCATGATACCGGGGTCTTTGCAGCACGAGTGATAGAAGAAAACCTGATCGCCAATAGCCATTTGATTGCGCATAAAGTTGCGCGATTGATAATTACGTACACCTTCCCACGCAATAGTCTGATTCGGGAGTGCTGAGAAATCATCAATGCTGAATTCATAAGGTTCTGATTTCATTAGCCAGTATCTCATTTTCTTGAAGAGTTGTAATATTTTTAGTCAAAATTTTGCACGATAGCGCCCAGCTTCTGTAATATTCCAGAGTTTTTATTTGCTCATTTTAACTATTTTAACAATGAATAATTACTTACTTTCTGATGTTACCGTTGATACTTGGGTACAAGGTGGCCCCATTTCTTTGGCCGATCTGATTGGTTCGGTGGTTCTGATTGAGGTTTTTCAAGTGAATTGCCCAGGTTGTTTTATTTATTCATTACCCAGAGCCATTGATTTGCATGGACGCTATTATCAGCAGGGATTGGTTGTGATCGGTCTGGCTACTGCATTTGAAGATTATGATAAAAATACGCTTGAGAATTTGCAGAAACTAGTCGCGACGGGCGAAGTGGTCGGTGAGACGTTTAAGGCGCTTAACCAACATGGCATCCTATCGCAAGGCAAGCTGCCTTGGAAAATACCGTTTGCCGTAGGTATGGATCGCGTCGTGACGGAAACCGAGCCTGTAACCGAGGAACGAGTGCTGCGTTATGCAAGCGAATTTTTGCCTGAATTTGAGAAATTTAGCGATGAACAAAAAAAATCCGTGTTACAGCAAGTCAGGAATTATATGGAACAAAAGTCTATGAAAGCTGAGACCTTCGAACGTTTCGCGCTGCAAGGGACGCCATCTTGTATTTTGTTCGATCGTAAGGGTCAATTGAAAGATGTTTCGTTTGGTCAGATCGATTATAAACAGGCTATGGTCGAACATTTTCTAGCGGAAAAATGATTTCTTATTTTTCTAAGACGAGTGTATGCCTCGATAGACAATGAAAATGACCGGATACTTGAGAATCAATAACTTTCAATTAGCCGGTTGCTAAAGTTTTTTCGAGCCAAATTTCAAAAGCCTGGTGATCCTTCAAATCGTATTGCCAGCACCGAAAACCGAGTGCTTTACCCGATGCAATGTTTTGTGGCTGATCATCGATGTAAATAGTTGATGATGGATTAAATTGATAAGTTTTGATTGCATATTGATAGATTGCAAATTCTGGTTTAAGAAAACCGATTTCGAATGATAATATTTTATGTTCAAAGTAAGAAAATTCGGGGTATGCAGTAAATATCCAGGGACAGTGGATTGCATTGATATTTGAAATCAGAATCAATGTGTGATTATTGCTAGCAAGTTGCCGAATACAGCGCCACATGGGTTCATTCGCGGTGAAAATTTGTTGCCAGGCTTGATAAAACTGTGGCAGTGCGGCATCGCTTTCGAAGATCTTCAGTGCCCAATTCGCATAATTTTCCGGATCAATTAATCCGGCTTCTAATGCATCTTTCTGCTCAAGTACTTGTTGAATACGTTCTTCGGGATTATTAATCCTTTCGGGTATTAATCTTACCAGTGATGATTCGAAATCAAAATCGAGTAGAACACGGCCAATATCAAACAAAAATGTTCTGGTGGGAGGAGACTCTGGGGTCTTAATGCTTTGTTGCATTTTAGATTCATTGTAAAGTAAGTAGCAAACGGCAAACTAAAAGGACAAGAAACGTTTAATAAACATTTCTTGTCCTGTAATAGCTCCCCACATATGCCGTCAGATCTTCATCTTGAACCATGAGGTCCAAGGCGGTTGCTTCACGGATACATCAGGCACATCCAGTATATCGGTGCGCACAACAGTATCACTAAAGTCCACAACCATTTTCTAATACTTGGTTCAAAGAATATAGATCTTAACAAACACCGCAGGGATAAACTTTATTTGTACAACAATTCTAACTTTCTGTCTTGACCATTACTTCATCAACTTTCTTCTTCAACGAGTTAATTCTACGCCTAAATTCATCCATATCAAAGCCAGTTCCATTACGTAGCATAAGTAATTCATGCGTGATGCTCAGTGCTGCAATAATTGCAATGCGATCAGAATCAATAACTTTACCTTCTGCTTTGATTTCTTGAATCTTTCTGTCTAAATAGGCAGCTGCAAGTTGAATTTCTTCTCGCTCTTCATCGGGGCAAGTAACACAAAATTCACGCCCCATGATATCGAGATTCAGCGGTTTATTGTTCATTTATCCGGAATATTTAGAAGTAGCGTCTCAAGCCGACCAGCTGCAACATGTATTTTTTCATTTAATTTTTCACATTGGGCGTGCGAGTCTGCAAGTTCCTCACGTAATTTTTTATTTTCTATGCGAGTATCCTGATACAAGCGTAAAAGCAGAAAAACTTTTTCTTCTAAAGATTTCAGTTCTGTTTCCATGGAGACACTACTTTCCGAACTATTAAAAGGCTAATGAGTAACCAAATTTTAAATTCTGTTGACGTGCCTAAGTACTTGATAGCACTCGCGATAATTGTTTTTGTTTTATGAAAGTACAGTGCCTGTTTATTATTTATAGTTTGAGATGAGTGCCATCACAAAAAGGAGCATTGCTGGTTTTCTTGCAAGTACATAACCAAGCCGTTTTATTCTCACTAACGCTGAATTTCTTAGGTGTGAATTCGGTATTCTTATGTGAACCATCGCAAAAAGGTTGGGATTTGCTCCGGCCGCAAGTGCACCAATAGTAGTCTTTTCCTGATTCCAGCTTGACTTCAATGGGTGAGAAAGATTGTCCTGTATTCGAAGATTGGTTCATTGTTATCACTTTATCGAGGAAGGTTATTTGTAGTATTAATCATCTAATTAAAACGTGCTACTGCGATTTAAAATTAGTTCTCATGCCAAATCAGCATATTTATCATCCGCATAGCCTGTCATTTGCAATTTCTGCTAAACAATATTTCCTAACTATTTGTTGCATAATAAATTTATTAAGACGGGTTGTTGCCCTGATAGCGATTACGGATGCTTAAGTATTTATCTTTAATTTTTTAGTGAAAAGTTTTTTATACAAATAACCTCAAAGCACTTGGGCTACCTGCATTAATATGATTCTTTTTCATCGAAGTTTGTATCTCAATTAATTGTTGTTTACTTCTAAGGATCCCGCTATCACTTAATGGAACCCGATTATCATCGACCATAATCCCGCCAAGCGTATTGGAGAAAATCTTCGCCAAGTGGGTCATTTGGTCAAACACTCTTTCTCCATGCGCAACTCTTGGAACATCCAACAGGAAAGTCACACCGTGTGTTGTGAGTGATTTTATGTTATCGGGCAAGAATGGAAGTGATTCATAATTGTTGAGTGTGAACAATACATTATTATTATCATCGCGATATTTGAAAATTCCTTCCGATTCGAGCCGGAACCCAGACGCTTCTGCCAATGCCCGAATTTTTGTGCCAACAAATGCGCCGTCATCTTTACTAATGATATTAATGCCTATCATAACATCCACTTCAGCGCAGAATTTATCCAGCATTACAGCTTTTTCATGCGTACTGACAATGTCTGGACATTCTGCTGTAGCATGTACTTGCGACGCAAAATCTAGTACTAGATCCCTGAACTTGGATAAATTAACTTCGCTAATAGGGCCAGCTCTATCAGCAAGCTGCAAGCAGCCTCTCAAATGACTGTAGCCATCACTGTCGACATTGGATTCATTGGTGATTTCTTCCCAAGAATCATTTTTATCGCGCTGACCCAGCCAGTAAACAGGTTTCCCGAAGTCAAATTTTCTTTGCAGTAGTTTGGCGATATAGGTATTGGCAATAACCGATTCTGATCGAACGTTGATAACGTAATTTGTATTACTATCGTAATCTAAAATGGGTGAGATGGTAGATGAATTTGTAACGGCACTGGTCGAAATATTGACAAGGGTGTTAGTTGGTGATTTTGCCGGTGATTTCTTGGATTCAACGGAGGGTAATTCGGTTTGAGTAAACGGATCGAATGATATATCTGGTGGCGTTTTATTGAATTTTGGTTCAATACGTTGAAAATTTTCTTCAGAATTATGAGTATCTAAAAGAATATCATCGTGCTTGTGATCAAACGCGGCTTGTACTTTACGCCGGTAACGCAGTTGTTGTAGCCAATTGAAGACAGCAACACCGGTAATAACTAGTATGCCGATGATAATCAAGCTTATTTGCAAGTCACTCATATTCAATATCTCCATAATACCTCCTTGCTATCTCCTAAAAATACCGTTATGCAAAGCACAGATATCAGATTATGTCAGTTTTATACGCTAAACTACAATCACTAGATCACAGGTTGTTCATTCCGCTTTCCCAATTTAATGGCATCAGCGAGATCAACAGCTACAATTCTTGATACCCCTTGCTCTTGCATTGTAACGCCTATTAATCGTTGTGCCATCTCCATGGTTATTTTATTATGACTAATAAACAGGAATTGGGTTTGTTGCGCCATATTTTTTACTAATTCACAAAAGCGTCCAGTATTGCTGTCATCGAGTGGTGCATCTACTTCATCCAGCAAGCAGAACGGTGCCGGATTTAACCGGAATAAAGAAAAGATCAGTGCCAATGCAGTGAGGGCTTTTTCTCCGCCCGATAATAAATGAATAGAGCTGTTCTTTTTCCCTGGTGGTTGCGCCGTCAATAATAAACCGTCATCGGGCACCTTATCATCACAAAACTCAAGCCGGGCTTTCCCGCCGGTAAAAATAACCGGAAAAATCTCGCTTAAATAAGTATTGACCAATGTAAAAGTTTCTTGCAATTGCAATTGAGTGTCTCGATCTATTTGCTGGATAGCATTCTCCAGAGTTGCAATGGCTGTATTGATATCCTGTAATTGATTAACTAAACTAGTTTCACGTGCGCGAGCAATCTCCAGCTCATCTAAAGCAGCAAGATTAACCGTTCCTAACGTGGCAATCTCTGCATTAGCTTGATGAATCTCTGATTGTAATGCAGCAATATCTTTTTTCTCTGATAAGGGTAACAATTGTTTCGTGTCAACGTTCGCATTATTGATCAGTTCATCAAATTGGCTAATTGCAATATTGGCCGCTTGTTCCTTGAGCCGGGTTTGATTGATGGCATCTCGTAATACATGCGATTCTTGTTCTGATGCCATGCGGGTATTTTCAATTTCACGTAAATAGCGTGCAGTATCATCGACTTCTTGACGCGCCAGTAAGGTTGATTGTTCAATCGATTTGCGTTGTATCTGAGCAGCCTCTAATTGTTTATTGAAGGGAGTTTCATCAAAACCATCTTTTTCTTTGAGCAAATCGGCATGATTCCCTGTTAATTTTTGTAAATCTTCATCGATAGATTTTATGCTAAGTTCAATTTCATTAATTTTACTCTGGCAAGTCTTGGCATGAAAGGCAATCTCCTGCATTTCCTTTGTTGATTGTTGAATGTCTTGCCGTTGACTGATGAGTAAACGATCGGCTGCCTCCCAAGCTAGCTGAGCCTGTTGTACATTTTCTTTAGACGTATCAATTTGCTCCAGATTTTTTGTTAATCTTGCTTTCGCTGATTCTTGTAACGAAATCTCATTGACGAGTGCCTGCTTGATTTCAATCAATTCAGAATTGATCTGGTCATTGCGATGAGCGCTACGCTCATTAATTTGTGAAAGCTTTACTATCTCAAGTTGTAACTGATGCCAACGCTGCTGTATTTTTTTGCTATTCTCTTTAATTATCTGGAGGGTGCGATTAAATTCAGAACACTGTTGTTCAGCTTCTACTAGAAAACCATGCTGATGATGGAGTAGAGATTCAATCTGATCAATTTCTTTTTGTAAATTGGTAAGTTCTTGTTGTCTGGACAGAACGCCATGTAATTGAGAATCCGGCGCATAAAAAGTGAAACTATTGTGCGTAATAATATGCCCCTGCCGCGTTACCAGCATTTCACTTGAGCTTAGCATGGATCTTTTGCTGAGACCCGCTTGAACGTCCGCTATCACATATACTTTGCTTAACCAATCTTCCAGTACATTATTGGTTTCGTGCTGATTTGCCATGACATAAGCAAGCAGTCTCTCACAGTTTATCTGGTTAATGATTGGTTGATGCCTAGTATCACATGAGGCAGCCCGGGTTTGCTCAAAAATTGTCCATTTCCCAGGCGGTACCTCATCAATCCAGTTCCGAATACTATCTAATTGCTCCAATTCGATACTATTGAGCCGCTCGCGCAAAACTGCTTCCAAAGCATTTTCCCATTCAGGCTGGATTTGTATTTTTTGCCAGAGGCGAGGTAAAACATCCAATTGCCGTTTGCTTAGCCAAGCAGTTAAACTTGGATCGTTTTCCAGTTTTTGTTGCAGATTCTGCAATGCGTTGAAGCGGGCAGTTGTCTGCGATAAGGTATGTTGCAGTTCTTGAATTTTGCTAGTTATCTGCTGTTTAAACTGGGTTGCCGCAGTGAATTTATTTTCTATGTCCTGATGTTTGCGGTTTTCTTCATTCAAAGCATGTTCAGCTTGATCCATTTCTAGCTGAAGCTTGGTTAATCCATCTGGATCAATGGATACAAGCTCACTCTGCTCTGTCAGTAAACGGGTGTATCGCGCTTCAAGCTGCTGGATATTTTTTTCGGTATGGGAGATGTGACTGTCTTCAAGTTGATTGGCTTGTTCGGTTAAAAGAAGATTATGCCGGCACTCGTTTAATTTCGCTTGGAAAGCGAGAAAATTCGCTTCAATAACAAGAAATTTATTGTTTTCTTCATCACTTTTAAGAATGGTTTCTTGGTGATTTAATTCCGCTTTCGTTTTTTCCTGATGCCAATGCGCGAGGTTTTCTAATTTAACTTTTTTTAATTCATTGCTTCTTTCCAGTTGATTCTCAGCTTCCTGAATTTGGTGTGCTAAACGGTTAATCGTGTTTCTTAGGTAACCTATTTCTTGCTCCAGGCGTCCTATCTGAGCATCGGTAGCATACAATTGCCCTTGTAATTGGAGCAATTTGTCATTGACGGTATATTCTTTTATTCGGGTTTTTTCATATTCCCTTTCTGCGTTGTGTTGATTCGTTAGCGCAATCTCCAATTCGGCTTCAAGTCCTTGAATTTCATTTTGTGCGTGCGTTCGTTGGTCAATTGCATCGGTTCTCCGCTGCAGCCACAATAGGGATTGTGATCTCTGCAATTTTTCTTGCAATGACTTATACTGCTGGGCGATTTTTGCCTGAATTTCGAGATGTTGCAGCTGAGATTTTAATTCCTGACAAATATCTTCTAAACGCGTGAGATTTTTCCGGGTTTCTACAAGACGCAAGAAAGTTTCTTGTCTTCTTTCCCGATATTGGGAGATTCCTGCTGCTTCCTCCAGGAAATTCCTTAATTCTTGTGGCTTTGCCTCAATAATCCGTGAGATCATGCCTTGCTCAATAATTGCATAACCTCGACCCCCGACTCCAGTGCCCAGGAAAAGATCGTAAATATCACGCCGCCGTACTTGCAGGTTATTAATATAATAGCTTGAGATACCATCGCGCTGAAGTACGCGTTTAATAGCGATTTCTGCATAACTAGACCATTGTCCGGTTATTTTGCTGAGGTGATTGTCAAAAACTATTTCAACACTGGCGCGCCCAACAGCTTTCCGGTTATCTGATCCGGCGAAAATAACATCTTGCATCGAGTCTCCTCGTAAAGCAGATGCTTTGGATTCACCCAGAACCCATCGTACCGCATCAATAATATTTGATTTTCCACAGCCATTGGGCCCCACGATACCTACTAGATCTTGGGATACAGAAATTACAGTTGGATCGACGAATGATTTGAAGCCGGCGAGTTTGATATGGGCTAAGCGCAATTTTTCGTTTACGGGATAAGGCAGTTATAATAGAAGAAGCGCATAGCGCAAACTATTTATTGTAACTGAATTAATTTAAACATGAGCATGAAGAATGACCAGTAAACCTAAGAAGAAGCTTGAGACATTTCCGAATCCATTTATAGACCGGGATTATCATATCCATATGGAAATTCCTGAATTTACTTGTTTGTGCCCCAAAACGGGGCAACCTGATTTTGCCACCTTAATTCTGGACTATATTCCAGATAAAAAATGTGTTGAGCTGAAAAGCCTCAAACTTTATATCTGGTCATATCGGGACGAGGGGGTATTTCATGAAGCAGTTACTAATAAAATTCTCGATGATCTCGTTGCAGCTTTAAAGCCAAGATATATTCGATTAATCGCGCGTTTTTACGTGCGTGGCGGAATTTTTACCAACGTTACAGTTGATTATCGAAAAAAAGGGTGGCAGCCAAAACCAACAGTTTTACTTCAAGAATTTAATGGCCAATCTAATATTCGAGAATGATTCTTAATGTCTTGCTTAAAATAAATAATATAACATTATAATTATAATCATAATTTCATGATTGTAGATATTTTTTTATGTAAAAAATAGTTTGCAAAGATCAAAAATTTATATATCCTATCAGACGGTATGGATATAAAAATAGTATATATAAATGATTTTAAAAAGAAATAGCCTTTTTGTTTTACTGATATTACTACTTTTCTGGACTTGTACACTTATATCGCTGGATGCATTTGCGGAGAAATTAGTACAAAACAAGATTCAGTATCATACAAATTTGTGGAGTCGCTTACAGAACGGTTTTGCACTAGCACTGCCACCCGATAATAAAATAATTCACAGAATAGGTACCTCCTATTCGCAGAATCCGGAATTGTTTAATCGTATTATTGCGAATAGCGAACGGTATCTTTTTTATATTGTGGAGGAAGTAGAACGCCGGGGCATGCCGATGGAGATTGCGTTGATTCCGGTCATTGAAAGTACTTACAATCCTCTGATTAAATCTAATAGCCAGACTGCCGGTTTGTGGCAATTTCAACCAGAAACAGGACGAGTCTTAGGGTTAGTACAAAACGTATGGCATGATGATCGCCGTGACATTATTGCATCAACTCAGGCTGCTCTTGATTATCTTCAATATCTTTATCAGAAGTTTGATAATTGGAAGTTGGCCATTGCGGCATACAATTTAGGTGAAGGTGCTGTAAGTAAAGCATTATCTAGGAATATTCATAAAGGTAGACCAGGCAACTTTTATGATTTGAATCTGCCTATTGATGCGAAGCACTACGTATATAAGTTGTTGGCGGTTAAAGATATCATTATTAATTCTAAAAAATATGGTGTGAAAATTCGACCCATAGCGAATCGTCCGTATTTTGACCAAATTAAAATACATGAACCTATCGACATCTCATTAGTTACTCGCCTAGCAAACATTTCAGAGGTTGAATTTAATGCCTTAAATCCGGCCTATAATCGCTATGTCATCAAAGTGTCTGATGCACCCCGTACTTTACTATTACCGAAAACCAATAAAGAGATCTTCTTAAGAAATCTGGAAACTTATCAAGATCCGCAAGTGTCCTGGCAGATCTATCGCGTCAAGAAAGGGGAGAATATAAATGAAATTGCAGCCCGGCATTGCACTACCGTAAAGCAATTAAAGACAATTAACGGTATTGCCAGACATAAAAATGTCACGCTTGGACAGAAAATACTGGTTCCGCATGATGCGACTGAGAATCAGGCCGGTAATATTGCACGAAAGAAGGAACAGTTACAAAATTATCAGTCGAATGTTTATGTCGTAAAAAAAGGCGATACTTTGTATGAGATTGCAAAGCGTTATGGTACAACCGTTGATCAGATTAAATCATGGAATGATAGTGATGACAATCTATCCATTGGCCAGAAACTGGTGCTCGTGAAAAGTTAGTTGCAATAAGCACTTTACCTGTTTAAATAGTTTTCAGAAATTCAATAGCCCAACTGACACCGAATCCGGTGATCTCACTGTCCACAGCGCCCAACCCATCTTTATGACTGCTGGCAGATAAATCCATGTGTAGCCAGGGCGTATCGTTAACAAATCGTCGCAGAAAACACGCGGCGAGAATATGATCGAATTCTCCGCCTAGCTCACATTGTTTGATATCTGCGACATTGCTTTCAAGATTTTCTTCATAATCCGCGTCCATTGGGAAAACACAAACACGTTCGCCGCTTCTTTTGCCTGCAGAAACAGCTTTTTGGGACAAATCATCGCGGTTACTAAAAATACCACTATAACGTGATCCCAGAGCGGTTTTCATACTGCCGGTTAGGGTAGCGAAATCGATGATCAGATCTGGCTTCAGTTTGTCTGCCAATGTTAAGGTATCGGCTAGTACCATACGTCCTTCAGCATCGGTGTGGACTATTTCAATTGACAATCCATTCAGCGCTGAAATGATGTCATTCTGTTTATAAGCGCGTGGACTGATATGATTCTCTGCTATCGCTAGCCAACAGTCAATTCTGACTGGGATTTCAGCCCGCGTGGCAGCAAGCAGAATACCCAGTGCGACAGCGGAACCATTCATGTCCTCGTGCATGCCCTGCATATGCCGGGCTGGTTTTAAATTATGACCACCGGTATCAAAACAGATGCCTTTGCCGACAATGGCGACATTTTTATTCTGTGTATGTTGGGTACAGTGATGTTGCAAATGAACAATGACAGCATCTTCGGAATCACTGCCTTGTGCAACAGCGACAAAAGCGCCTGCGCCGATTTCCTTTAGTTTGTTTAAATCATACTCCTGATATTTCCAGCCCTCATTCTCAGCCAGTTTCTTAATTTGCTGGCGATAGGTTTTGGGTGTTAGTTCGTTTGCTGGCAATGCGGTTAAGCCGCGCGCTAATAAATTTCCCTCAGCTAGTGCGCGTTGCAGGGTAAAGCTATCATTATCTTTATAACCATATAAATAAATTTTATCCAGCGGTTTTCGAACTGGTTTGTTTTTACGTACCGGAAGGGCGGCGCCATTGACCCAGGTGGCATAGACCGCTAATTCAGAAAAATCTCTTCGTTGTTGAGTCGTGCCATAGACATTGATATGTATTTCGGAAGGATTTTCTGACAGAAGCAATTTAAGTGCTTTCCGCATGCAAGTTTGTTGATCGAAGACGGTCTTGCTTGTATCGAGCATGACCCAAGCGCATAGCTCACCCTTCTCAAGATTTGCACTCACTGGTGTATCACTCAGATCAGTCAATTGCATTTCACGTCGCAACAGCAGCTTTCTCAGCGGCTCTTCACCAGTGATGTCGAACTTCTTGGGGATTTCTTCTAATTTGGGGAGTATTACGAGAATATGTGATGCTTTAATAGATTGATCGATAGGTGATATATTTTGGAAAAGTGATGCCAGCATTGAAAGCTTTCCTGTTGGATATTATTTTTTGAATGACAATACCGGACGTCATTGCATTAAGTTGATTATTGATAATCTTGTTATTATATACGGCTTATGTCCCTTATGGCTGAGATAGCCTGCAGCGGATGGACTTTATTCTGATTCTAATGAGGAGTTTCAACTAAGGATGCGCCAATATCTTGAGTTAATGCAGCATGTTATGAATCACGGACATCAGAAATCCGATCGAACGGGTACCGGTACACTCTCGGTTTTTGGCTATCAAATGCGTTTTAACTTAGCAGATGGTTTTCCATTAGTGACGACCAAGAAGTGCCATTTGAAATCTATTATTCACGAGTTATTGTGGTTCTTGCAAGGCAATACAAACATCGGCTATCTTCACGAGAAAGGTGTATCCATATGGGATGAATGGGCTGATGCGAGTGGTGATCTTGGGCCAATCTATGGTCATCAATGGCGATCCTGGACAGCAGCGGATGGTCAGCATATCGATCAGCTTATGCAAGTCATTGAGCAGATAAAGAATACACCTGATTCACGGCGTATGCTTGTTTCTTCATGGAATGTAGGGGATCTGCATAAAATGCGATTACCGCCGTGCCATGCATTTTTTCAGTTTTATGTGGCGGACAATCGATTATCGTGCCAGCTTTATCAACGCAGTGCTGACATTTTTCTCGGCGTGCCTTTTAATATCGCATCGTACGCATTGCTTACTTTAATGATCGCGCAAGTCTGCAATCTTGAGGCAGGGGATTTTGTGCATACCTTAGGTGATGCACATCTGTATCTGAATCATCTTGATCAAGCACATGAGCAGTTAAAGCGTGAGCCGAGATCATTGCCGTTCATGCAATTAAATCGAGACATCAAAGAGATACTGGATTTTAGCTATGAAGATTTTACTCTGGAAAATTATGATCCTTATCCGGCTATTAAGGCACCAGTAGCCGTATGACATCTTTGCGTTTATCCCTATTAGTAGCCATGGCAAGAAATCGCGTGATCGGCCGGAATAATAAATTACCTTGGCATTTACCAGCCGACTTGAAGCATTTCAAATTCCTGACGATGGGACAAACCATTGTGATGGGACGTAAAACATATGAGTCTATTGGTAAACCTCTGCCCGGTAGGATTAATATTATTATCACGCGTCAGGCAGGATATGAAGTACCTGGGGCGACTGTGGTAAGCTCGATTGACGATGCGCTTCTAATGTGCGAAAAAACCAGACCGATCAATGGTGAGAATTTTATCATTGGGGGCGAAGAGCTTTACCGGCAGACTCTTAAGATTTGCCAGCGCATATATATTACGGAGATTCAAAGAGATTTTGAGGGAGATGTTTGCTTTCCTGAAGTTGATCCTAACGAGTGGGAGGAAACCCAGCGGGATAAACATATTTCGGAAAACGATGCTAATTTGGAATACCATTTTGTCGTCCTTGACCGTAAGGTAAGTGCGCTATAACTGTTATTTTGATGATTTTCTCTACTAGTAAATGAAGAAATGGTGAAGTGCGCTGAAGCTACTTCACCATTTTTTATTTAGGACTGCCGATTGATCAGCTATTAATAGCGAATACTTATATCACTTTCACATCGGGTAAAGGAAACCCATTAAAATTACTGGCGTAGGCAGTCGTATAAGCGCCTGCGTTAGGAATATAAATGAAATCACCTTCCTGTATATCGCTTGGCAGCATGAGGTCATGCATTAGAATATCGACTGAATCACAAGTTGGGCCGGCAACAGACCAGGGAATATCGTTACCTTTTCGATCAGTCAGGATTTCATAGCGTAAACCTTCAGTAATTTCTATGACGCCGCCAAACATGCCTGCATCCCAATACATCCATCGTTTCCCATTACGGGTTGCTGTACCTACCACTCGACAAACAAAATAGGCTGAATCGGATACCAAATAACGGCCAGGTTCTGCCATGACATGGATATTGTCCGGCAAATCAGCAATGGCATCGTTGATGACTTCAGCAATGATTTCAATCGAAGGAATGGGTTTAATATGACGAACCGGATAACCGCCACCAATATTAAGCAGTCGAGGATTTAAGCCTGCATGTTTCATATCAGCAAAAACTTTTTTGGCACGTTCAATACCGACCCGCCAATTCTGCGGGTTACGGCACTGTGAACCTACATGAAATGTAACGCCAGCTAGATCTGCATTTAGCTTTACCGCTTCTTGAATGATTTCATTAATGTCGGCAAGATGCGTTCCGAATTTTCCCGCTAATGGCCAATCACTGCCGATATTCGGCGTGTCAATGCGTAAATACGTCTTGGCATCGGGTTTGACACTGACAATTTTGCGCAATTCTTCAATGCTGTCTAGCACATACCATTCAACGCCTTTCTTCGCGGCGTATTCCAGATAGGCGCGTGATTTCATTGGATTGCTGTAGAATATTTCAGCAGCAGATACACCCAGATTCATCAACAAATCAAGCTCGGCAATAGAGGCAATTTCAAAGCCAGCACCTTCTTCAATGAGTGTTTTCAGTACGCGCTCATCGGGATTGGCTTTAACTGCATAATGCGGATGGACTCGTGGCATGGCAGCTTTAAAGCGCCGGGTTTTTTGCCGGACAATGTTGCGGTCAATCAGTAAAAAAGGGCGTTGATAGTCTTTTTTCAGTTCATTCTGAACGTGCTTAAAATTCAGACTATTTTCAGGATGGGTGTCAAACAGGACTTCAGATTGATCGGATTTCTGAAGTGTAGAGGGAAATATATGCATGGGTGTCTTCCTTTAAAAATGGCTACGTCACAGGAATATGAACATTGACTAAATCAACTGCAGCAAAAAAGTTCTTGATACTTTTCATGATGACCTCCTTATCGGTAAGTTAGCTTGTTTTGAATTTGCACGCATTATAGTCCGCATTTCAGGCAAATCAAGTATTTTTTTATAGGAGAATAAATTTTTATATAGTGCAAATTAATTATTCTAAAACAATGGATTATGCAATTTATTTTTATGTGGGATTGGACGGATATTTTTCAAAAAAGTTTAGGCAGTTCTTTTATTAATTGAAGATTGTTTTCAACACTATGATATAGGGGATTTTTTATTTTTCAGATTAGGGCATTCCCTGACGATTGATCAATACCATTGTAACTTCAAATAACCATCTGACTTTTCATTAAACCTGAAATGAATAAGATTTTTTCCTCGGCGGATTGACTGTTGCCTCGAATGAAGTTTGAATGGCCCAGCGGCAGAAAGTGATTTTTCAATCCTCAGCCGTCCTGCGCGGGGTGAGAAAATCGTCAATTCATAGCGTCCGGGGCTGATTTCCCGCAATAGCGGAGCAAATGGTTTAGCCAATGGTTCACCGATGAATGTACCTTGCCCCGGCCAGGCTACACTTTTCCAATAGGCTTCGATAGCAGTAGCCCCCGATGCATAATGAAACATGGCAACTGCAGGGGAAGGAAATTTCTGTGGATAGCTGCAAGGCTCAACAACTGTCCCATAGCTTGCGGTGGCCCCAGCCTCCAGCCAACGCAAGCTGCTCATTTGAGGAGAATCGGTCAGCATGCCGCCGAACGAAGTTAAATGATCTGCTAGTGCGCCGGGCAGAAAACTAAGTGTTTCCAGCATGGGCACTCTGATTATTCCGGTAAAGTAAAAAAGAATATCTTTCTGATCAGAAATGAAATTGGTTTCCAGTATCTGAAGAGAAAAAATACCAGCCAGGCCCTTTGCAGTCTGTGCATAACTCATTGCGCGATTATTCCGCGCTTTGTCTGAAGTGCTGAGTAAATAGGCCTGGCCCTTTGGAAAGCTGTGGTCTGAAGCAATACCCCGGTCAATTAGCGCTTTAACTTGTTCAAAGGATGTTCCCGCCAGCATCATGGCAGGCCGAAGTTTATAATCAGTGGCTGGGTACTGGCTTGGCGCATTGAAATAAGGGCTTGGTGCTGTTGGCGCACATTCTGTAGAGCAATATTTTTCATCGAAACCGAATGCCAATGCGGAAGTCAACGACATACAGCCCACCCGGTAGGGGCTGGTCCAGGCAATCGCGTAAGCTTGCACATGATCAGGGGTAAGCCGATCGATCGTTGTCTTCAGTTGTTGGAATTCTTGTGGCGTCATCACACTGCGCTCAGATGAAAAACGCAGGCGTATTATGTTGTCTTCAGGGATATGCCGTGCTTGCTGGTAGTAATTACCAATTTGCCGGGATAAAGGATCGTCATCATTGATGATGACTGCAATATCTTCCGGAGTGAATCCGGTCTTAGGTAAAGAGATTCGTGTTTGCGCTTGTACTTGCACAGAAAAAGCTGTAGAGAATAGAATAAGCGCTAAAAAAATGGAAAGTTGTCTGATTCGTTTTAAACCTTCTCGTGCTGACATCATAAAAGATTCTCACACATCAGTTGTTGACTTCCACCCTTTATATTTTGGGCAATGTAACACCATGCTGTCCTTGGTATTTGCCACCGCGATCCTTGTAAGAAGTTTCGCAGACTTCATCTGATTCAAAGAAAATAACTTGTGCGACGCCCTCGTTGGCATAAATTTTAGCGGGCAGGGGGGTTGTGTTGGAGAATTCCAAAGTGACATACCCTTCCCACTCCGGTTCAAATGGGGTGACATTGACGATAATGCCGCAACGAGCATAGGTTGATTTGCCCAAACAAATAGTCAGCACATTGCGCGGGATACGGAAATACTCAACGGTGCGGGCCAATGCGAAAGAATTGGGTGGAATGATGCACACATCGCTTTGGACATCAACAAATGAATTGGAGTCAAAATTCTTCGGATCGACGATGGTGGAATTAATATTGGTGAATAGCTTAAATTCATCCGAACAACGGATATCGTAACCATAGCTTGAAGTGCCATAGGAAACAATCCGCTGATCGTTTTTCTGACGGATCTGATCGGGTTCGAAGGGTTCGATCATGCCATAGGTTTGAGCCATGTGGCGTATCCATTTATCTGATTTAATCGTCATTCCTTAGCCCTTTTTAGTCATCTTCCATTACGATCTTAGCGAATAATTCTGAGTGGTCTTCAGCGGATTCGGCCACTTTAACAGCGACTCGCCGTGCAATCAGTCGATAGATATCGGCTATTTTTCCGTCCGGTTCAGCAACTACGGTGGGTTTGCCCATGTCCGTATGTTCGCGAATTTTGATATCAAGGGGTAACGCACCCAAAAATTCTACGTTATAGTCCTGACACATCTTTTCTCCGCCACCGGTTCCAAATATGGGTTCTGTGTGACCACATTGAGAACAGGTATGTGTGCTCATGTTTTCCACAATGCCGAAAATCGGAATTCCCACTTTCTCGAACATTTTTAATCCTTTGCGTGCATCAAGCAAAGCAATATCTTGTGGTGTGGTGACAATGACAGCACCGGTTACGGGAATTTTCTGTGCAAGCGTGAGTTGAATGTCACCGGTGCCCGGTGGTAAATCCACAATCAAATAATCCAGATCTTTCCAATTGGTATCATTGAGTAACTGTTGCAATGCCTGTGTAACCATCGGACCGCGCCAAACCATGGGAGTTTCAACATCAATTAACAGTCCAATAGACATCGCTTGGATACCATGCGCCAGAACCGGTTCCATAGTTTTTCCATCGAGCGATTCCGGGTGGCTTGTGATTCCCAGCATTTGCGGTTGTGAAGGACCATAAATATCCGCATCCAGTATTCCCACGGATGCGCCTTCCGTCGCCAATGCTAATGCCAGATTAACCGCAGTTGCCGATTTGCCGACACCGCCCTTGCCGGATGCCACCGCAATGATATTTTTAACGCCAGGGATCAGCTTGACGCCCTTTTGTACGCTGTGCGGAATAATTTTGCTGCTGACCGAGATTTGGATATTTCCAATCCCCGGTATGGATTTCAGTGCATCAACAATTTGTTTTTGGATGGTGTCTCTGACACTGTTCGCCGGGTAACCCAGCTCGACTTCGAGGGATACATTGCTTTGATCAATTTGAATATTGCGTACTGTCTGCGAGGTCATATAATCCTTGCCCGTTGTGGGATCAATCACTTGCTTGAGTACAGATTGTATTTGTTGCTCAGAAATAGTCACTACAAACTCCTTTTACAGCCAATTTACGGTTAATAATTGAATAAGGGGATGGTAACAAATATCAGGAATGCCCACACAGTTTGTTACAATTCACCTTTATCTAATCTGATTTCTTGAGAGTTAATGAATAAGCGAAAAATTTTGGTTACCTCTGCGCTGCCTTATGCCAATGGCAGCATCCATTTAGGCCATTTGGTGGAATACATTCAAACGGATATCTGGGTGCGATTTCAGAAAATGCGCGGACATACGGTTTATTATGTGTGCGCGGACGATACGCATGGCACACCGATCATGCTGCGCGCGGAAAAAGAGGGCATAACACCAGAAGCATTGATCGCGCGCGTACACGATGAGCATTCGGAAGATTTTACCGGCTTTCATATCCAGTTTGATAACTATTACAGTACGCATTCGCCGGAAACACGTCATTTTTCCGAAATCATTTACGGCAAACTCAAGGCTGCCGGATTGATCGCAATACGTGGCATCGAGCAACTCTATGATCCGGTTAAAAACATGTTTTTGCCCGACCGGTTTGTCAAAGGGGAATGCCCGAAATGCGGCGCAAAAGATCAGTACGGCGATTCCTGTGAAGCCTGTGGTGCGGCCTACACGCCAACGGAACTGAAAAATCCCTATTCAGCCGTATCCGGTGCCAAGCCAGTCAAGAAATCATCGGAACATTATTTCTTTAGCTTGTCCGATACGCGCTGTGCTGATTTTTTGCGTAGCTGGACCCGCGAAGCAGACCATTTGCAGCCAGAGGCAGCGAATAAAATGCGTGAATGGCTGGGCGAAGTAGGGGAGAACAAGCTATCCGACTGGGATATTTCCCGGGATGCGCCTTATTTCGGTTTTGAAATTCCTGATGCGCCGGGTAAATATTTCTATGTCTGGCTGGATGCTCCGATTGGCTACATGGGCAGCTTCAAGAATTTATGCGTTCGCGAGCACATCGATTTTGACGAATTTTGGCAGCAACAATCGGATACCGAGCTGTATCATTTTATCGGTAAGGATATTCTGTATTTCCACGCCTTATTCTGGCCTGCGATGCTGGAAAACGCAGGTTACCGGACACCCACGAAGATTTTTGCGCATGGCTTCCTCACCGTGAACGGTGAAAAAATGAGTAAATCCCGTGGCACGTTCATTACCGCGGAAAGTTACCTGAAGCAAGGTCTGAATCCGGAATGGCTACGCTACTACTACGCAGCCAAACTCAACAGCACGCTGGAAGATATTGACCTGAATCTGGAAGATTTTGTCGCACGGGTCAATTCCGATTTGGTCGGCAAATTTATTAATATTGCCAGCCGTTGCGCCGGTTTTATCAGCAAACGGTTTGACGGCAAGCTTGCGGATGGTGTGCAGTATCAACAATTGCAGTCCTTGGTGAACGAACGTTTTGCCACTTGGCGGCCCGATTCCATTGTGAAAGCGTTTGAAGAAAGAGAATTTTCATCTGCGATTCGCCAAATCATGAAATTTGCCGACGAAGCGAATGAAATGATTCACGAACTGGCACCGTGGGAAATCGCCAAGAATCCCGATCGTGGAGAAGAACTACAGCGAGTCTGTAGCCTGGGAATACAACTTTTCTCTGTGCTGTCGCGTTATCTGAAACCCATCTTGCCGGAAACAGTGAGGCAGATTGAGCTTTTTCTAAACTGTGGAACGCTGACATGGCCTGAACTGCGGGAAGATCAACCGGTTTCGGATTTGTTATTGCCTGCCGGTCACACAATCAATGTTTATCAGCATTTGATGACACGCATTGACGCCAAACAAATTGATGCATTGGTCGCAGCCAATACACAAAGCCTAACACCCTTTGTTCAAGCTCATTCTCCTGCGCGGCATGCAGAAAAACAGCAACACGCCGTGACACCGATTGCCGATACGATCTCCATCGATGACTTCAGTAAGATTGATTTGCGCGTGGCAATAATCGTCAATGCCGAGCATGTGCCGGGGGCGGATAAATTACTGAAATTGACGCTGGATATTGGCAGCGAACAACGTACGGTTTTTGCCGGCATTAAATCGGCGTATGACCCGGAACAATTGAAAGGCCGCTACACAGTGATGGTGGCAAATCTCGCGCCGCGCCAAATGAAATTCGGGCTATCGGAAGGCATGGTACTCGCAGCCGGTGGCGGCAATCCGGGCGAATTATTCATCCTGTCACCCGACGCAGGTGCGCAACCGGGAATGCGGGTTAAATAACCGGTATCCTTTGTATGGAATTACAAGGTATCGCGGAACATATCAAACAACGGGAGCTCGAACTATTGCAAACGGACTGGCGAGCAAACCCCTCCTTGATAGACGACTGGTTATCCGATGGCTTTGAAGAAATCGGCAGCAACGGGCAAATAAGCACAAGAAATGACGTGGTCAATTGGCTGTTGAATAAGGATAACGCTATTCAATGGTCACTAACGGAATTCAGAATTAAGGCATTAGCGGATGGTTTGGTAATGGCAGTTTATATCGCAAAAAAACGCAATGCCCCGAACAATACAAGTAAAGGATCGATCAGAACTTCGATCTGGCAGCGGCAGGGAAATAATTGGAAAATGGTTTTTCATCAGGCAACTCAGCGATTAGAAACTTAAGCGCAATGGATCAGGAGAATACTTTGGAACTCAACGAAGAGCAGCAATTCAACGAAATTAAAGCCAATCTTGCAATGGTTAAGCAACGCATTGTCGATACCTGCCAGCGAATTGGGCGTGATCCCGCCAGTGTGCGGCTACTGCCTGTCACCAAAACAGTGCCGGCCGAAAGGTTGCGCATTGCCTTTGCCGCTGGCTGCCTTGAGATGGGCGAGAACAAAATTCAGGAAGCGCGTGAAAAATCCGAAGTGATGAAAGACCTTGATATCAAATGGTCGATCATCGGTCATCTGCAAACCAACAAAGCCAAGTATCTGGCACGCTTTGCCAATGAGTTCCAAGCGCTCGATAGCCTGAAAGTCGCAGAAGAACTCGACAAACGTCTGCAAAATGAAGGGCGCGCGATCGACGTCTATGTGCAGGTCAACAGCTCCGGCGAAGCCAGCAAATTCGGCCTGGCACCGGAAGATGTGCGCGCTTTTGTCATGGAATTGCCCAAATTCTCATCGCTGCGCATCAAAGGACTCATGACACTGGCGATTTTCTCTGCCGATCACGATAGGGTGCGCGAATGTTTCGTCAAAATGCGCGAAATCCAAGCCATGTTGCGTCAGGAAGCACCGGCTGGTTTGTCATTTGACGAGCTCTCGATGGGTATGTCAGGCGATTATGAACTGGCGATCGAAGAGGGTGCGACCGTAGTTCGCGTAGGACAAGCTATTTTTGGAAAGCGGCCATTGCCGGATAGCCATTATTGGCCGGGGTTGGGTTAAACGGGACATTGCTGTACAACGATTTTGTCTTGTTCAATGATTTTTCTGAACGCTTAGCTGGTCGTGGCCCAATCCGCTACTTCGGCCAATCATCCGAGATTCAGATTTCAGCGCAAGCGAATTACCCATGAAAGTATTCATTCTAATCTGGTGCAATAATCTTGCGAATGCGAACAACTCCCTGCTGACCTTTCGCACGCTGCGCACCGGATTTCCTACAGCAGAGGTTGTCGTTTATGACAACGCCAGCATCATCGGCGATCAAGTCCAACGGCTTTGCCAAGAAACAGGCGCAAAATACTGCCGCCTAAACAAGGAAATCAGGCATCACGAGTATCTCAAGTCAATTCTATTGAATGAACCCAGCGCAATACTGGTAGATCCGGATATCATTTTTTGGGAACAAGTAGAGCATTGGGATTTCTCCAATTATTTGATAGCCGGGCGCCTAATCCCGAATTTTTATGACAACTATACGCGATGTCATACGGTCAGCCGCATTCATTCAAGTCTTATGTGGTTACCCGATTTGAAGCAACTGCGTGCCCGTTTTGCTGATAAGACTGCACGCTATTTCGATCCCATTACGCACCAGACAGCCATTGTGGGCTCCGAATGGGTTTTTTGGGATACTCTGGCGGGACTTTATCACCTGTTCAAAGATCAGTCGCATTGCTTTAACGATCACGAATTGAACGCCTACGACCACCTATTCTGCGGCACACATTTGGATCTGGTCATCAACGACATCGGTGCTGACTCCATCATCGCCAAAGGTTCTCGCATGGCGATGGCAGACGTGGCTTCTCTCAAAGGATACTGGCGGCAACAGGATGAATATTTCGCCGCCAATCCAAGTCCCTTTCTGGATAATTTGTATGAATTGGGGTTAAACCAACCAAAATCACGCAAGTAATGCATTCTAGGACTTCACAAAGTGACAGCGAGCGATGCAAGCAACATCAAATTGAAAATCGGTTAGTCTGCCGGATTTAAGGAATCGTAGCGAACTGGTAACTTGATGGAGCGAATCGGATAGCACAACATATGGAAAAATAACGGTCTGCACCACAAAAATGTCAATTACTGAAGTTTATGTGAAGTTGTGCAAAGAGAATCAAGACTGCTATGTGAATTCAACAAATCATGGTGCAATGCCCATACTTAGGAAGACGCTGAATTATTAGGAATGTGTCATTCCGGCGAAAGCCGGAATCCGGAAGAATCAACGAACTGGGTACCGGCTTTCGCCGGTACGACGAATATTTCAATAGTTCCTTAGTTATCTGCCTTAAACATTCTTTCTGAACCGGCAGTTCAGCTGCTTAGCCACGCCTTTGACAACGCATTGGACTTTCAGTACATTTGCTCCATGACCAAAGTATTCATCAGCTACAGCCACGATTCCGACGAGCACCGCGAGTGGGTACTTGGCTTGTCCGAGCGCCTGCGCCAAGATGGCATCGTAACGATACTTGACCGCTATGTCGAAAACGGCTCTCCGCCGAAAGGCTGGCCACTCTGGATGTTGGATTCGCTGGATGAGGCACCACATGTCTTGTGCGTTTGCACGGAAACCTACTACCGCCGTTTTCGCGGATTCGAGGTTCCCGGAAAAGGTAAAGGCGTGGACTGGGAAGGCACGATGATCACGCAAGCACTCTACAATGCGCGCAGTGTTTCCAGCAAATTCATCGCAGTGCTGTGTAAATCTGACGACGAACCGTATATTCCGGAACCGCTCAGGCCACGAGCCCATTATGTATTGAGCAGCGAGGGCAATTATCAAGCACTTTACGATGCCTTGTTGAATCAAGGCGGCGTGAAACCGGGTAATGTCGGGCCGCTAAAAATAAAGCCACATGAGGACGTCAAACCGTTGAACTTCGATGCACAACCTCAACTAACTGCATCGCAAGTGCGCGCGCGTGAGAAAAAATTTCTCTACCATTCTGGAGATTTGGATCAAGTCGATCAAAAAAGCAAACCAATACGTGACCCAGAATACCTATTGGGTTTGTTAGATAGAAAACCTCAGCATGTGCATTTTGATTATCAGATTCCTGAAAAGCGACCTGTCGACGAAGGAAAAGCTTACGGATTTTGTATTTTTGGCCCCCGGAATGAATGGCCTAACGCTGTGCGATTTACACTGTCGCATTTACTTGAAGAACATAAGATTTCTTATTCCAAACATTCTCCAGAAATAAAACCATTGGAAACCAGACTAAATCTTACTAACAATAGTGCAGAATTGTTATCGATAGGAGAAACTCATTTATGGAAGCTTTTGGGGCGCCGATTAGACTGCCGTTCTGAAAAAACAGATATTTTGAAGATACTTCAGAGTAAAGAAGAATCACATATTTTTTTCCGCGAATTGGCCGGAGACGAAGTTAAAAATCATAACTTTATCGCCGGAGTGCTTTTGGCATGGTCAAAGTTAACATTTGGCGTCAATTCCCACAGTCATTTTCTCCTGCTGATCTGTGAATCGGATTACTTGAGTGATTCAAGGTTTAGCCGGTTATTTCATAAGCGATCATCTTCCAGATGGTATGAGGATCTGCAAAAGCTACTATCCCGTCACCAGTTACAAAATTCGTTGCTGCCAACATTATGCTCACCGACCGTTGCCGAGGATATCGAAGATTGGTTTAAAAATCACGAAATGCCGGAGCATTTGCGTAGCACGATTCGAAAAGAGCTACCCAAGCATTCCGCCATCCCGCTTGGGGATTTGAAAGAAAAATTACTTCCTATTTTACAAAAACATCATTCACACTAAGAGCCAACCACCATGTCGATCATTCTACAGCCCCATTATTATTCAGGTCGCGGCAAGGATTTAAAGCCGGAGAAATGGCGCAGTCTGCCGGGATTCGATCCCGACGATTTGACGCATCCAAAAGATTATCTGGCCCCGGCGGGCTTGGTTTCCGCCGTCAATGTCGCGCTGGAGTTGGGCATGCCGCTGCTGCTGACCGGCGAGCCGGGTTGCGGCAAGTCGCAACTGGCTTATAGCCTGGCTTGGGAATTGGATCATCCGCAAAATCCGGATGATGCCTGGCAAAAACCGCTGGCTTTCACCGTCAAATCGGATACGCAAAGCCGCGATTTGTTTTATCACTTTGATACCTTGGGGCGATTCCGCGCTACCCGCAGGGATGGCGAAAACGACGATCCGCGGCGCTTTTTGCGGTTTGAAGCGCTCGGCATGGCGATCTTGCAAGCATTGGGAATAGACGCAGTCAGCAAGCTCGGATTGTACGATTGTCTTGATGTGTCGGGCGAATCGCAACCGGTTGCGGAACCGCGGCGTTCGGTGGTATTAATCGATGAAATCGATAAAGCGCCGCGCGAGGTACCGAATGACATTCTGAACGAAATTGAACGCATGAGTTTTGATATTCCGGAATTGTTCGAAACCGCGCGCAAGAAAACCACGATATCGCTGCAAGCAGCAGCAATGCGGCCGATCGTGATCATCACCAGTAATCGCGAACGCGAATTGCCGGATGCTTTTCTGCGCCGCTGCGTGTATTTCCACCTCGATCTGCCCGCTTTCCGCAGCAAACTGGACAGTACGGTAGCCGGCACCGCAGGGGGTGGGGAGGGCGGCGATGTTACCATCGAAAGCATTATCGAGAAGCGCTTGAATATCAAAATCCCCAGCGAAGAGACTGTGCCGAATGCGCAGAAAAGCGTGTGGGCGGCGGGGATTTCTTTTTTCCGTTATCTACGTAGTGAAGGACAATTGGAAAAACAGCCATCGATTGCGGAATTGCTGAATTGGATGCAATTGCTGCAGAAACGCAGCCAACGGCTGACCGAAACGCCGTACCTGACCAATGCGGCATGGCTGGAAGTCTTTACTGCCAGCGCCGGTGTGACTTTATTTAAGCGTAAGGAAGATCAAGAACACCTCCCTCAATTAATCGGCCGCTGGAAAGAACGGCCGGTTGCCTAATCTAACCTGAGCTAACCGAATTCCGTGGATAGCCGAGAATTTTATTCCCGCATCGATGAATTCGGTGTGTTGCTGCGCGCCGAAGGCATGGCGCACGGTGTCGATGTCTGGCTGTCGGTCGCACGCTTGCTTAATCGATTGCAACAGCAAAATAAGCTGCCAGAAAAAGCCAGTGAATTGGCGCCGCTGCTGGGGCCGTTGTTTTGCCGCAACCCGGAAGAGCAAGCGCGTTTCCCGGTGCTGTTTGAACAATGGCTAAAAGGCGAAAGCCAATCATCTCTGTCAACGGAAAACCGCATCAGCTCACCAGGCCGCAGTGCTTTTAATGCCGCGCAAGAAGCCGCGCAAAAATCGCAAAAAATCTGGATCATGGGCGGCATCGCGCTGATCGTTTGCGTGATCACCGTATTTCTGGTCAAGACACCGAACTGGTTCCTGCCAAAACCACCGCCGCCGCGAACTATAGAACTCCCCAAAGAGAAATCGTCACAACCGATCCCCCGGCGCAAACCGCAACCGGCTACTGCATCCGTTGCCATCGTTGATCACATCGCGCCACGACCGCAACCGGAGCCGGATTATGTGGGATTAGAATGGGAAAGTATCGTGCGCAATATTGGCTGGGCGTTGTTCGCATTGCCGTGGTTGCCGGTGCTATTGATTTTGGCTTGGCGCTATCAACGCAATGCGGTTTTGCGCAAACAAACCGCATCGGTTGACGACCTGCTGCATCATTCCCGCTTCGATCGGATACTGCAACCCTTTTTTGGTGGTGCCAAGGCCGAGCAGGCATTACGCGAATTGCATGCAGCGCAGCTGGTGCCGACGAGCCGCCTGCATATTGCCGCCACCATCGAAGCCACCGCGCGCAGCGGTGGTTATTTCCAGCCGGTATACCGCAACCGTCGGGTTTCCCCCGAACACTTATTGCTGGTGCGCAGCCAGCATCGCGACGACCAGCAAGCGGCATTGGCGGAAGAATTGGAGAAGCGCTTTAAAGCACTCGGACTGCCCATCAACACCTATCGCTTTCGCGACGATCCGCGCTGGCTGGTGCGCTGGCATGACGACGACAGCAAAGCCAGCTATTACCAACTGCAGCAACTGGTGGCGCGGCACGAAGCCGCGCGCTTGCTGATTATCAGCGAAACGGCGATTCTGTTTCATCCGTACAGCGGGGAGATTCGCACCTGGCTCGATGATTTGTCGCCTTGGCAGGACAAAGTTTGGCTGCACCCGCGCGATGCCGGTACCGCGCACGCAGCATTATTGGCGCAGCACCACTTTCTGATGCTGCCGCTGGCGCAAGACAACCTGCCGCAACTGGTCGAACACCTGACCACACCGCAACCGCACAAGCTGATGCTACAAAAAACCGACCCATCGCCGCTGCCCGCATTGATCGCTGCCGAACCCGATGCTTGGCTTGGTGAGCGCCCGCCTTATGGGGCGGATCTTGCCTTGCTGGTAGAGCAATTGCAACAATTCCTGGCTGCCGATGGCTTGCGTCTGTTGCGTGCAGTGGCGGTGTTTCCAAAACCGCACTGGGCGTTGACGTGCGCGTTGGATTATTTGTTATTTGAGCGCCTGAATACCGCCGATCCGCTATCGCAGCGCGAACAGCGGCTGGCACGCTTGAGCCGCTTGCCGTGGTTGACGCACGCGCATTTGCCGGATTGGCTGCGGGAATACCTCCTGCTCGGCATGGACCGTGACGAAAGGCAACGGGTAGCCGCTGCCTGGCAGCGCTTATTCAACCGGCTGACCGATAAGGACAGCCCCAATTCGCTGAGCCTTGAAGTCAGAACACCGCCTAAGCTGCAACTCAAACTAAAGCTCGATGACTTGCGCGCACTCTCTCAGGACGATGCCATCAACGATCCAATTTTCGCCAATATCCTGTTGGGTGGGAAACTCGGCTTGCTGGATTTCCGCATCCCGCAAGCGCTGACCAAGCTACTGCCTAAAACCAATCAAGCGCTGATTCTGCGTCCAGCTTTAATCATGCTGTTTTTGGCGCTGCTCGGAACCGGTACGTTATACGCGGCCTGGCATTACGTTGGTCAGCACGCCTTCGTTGACTATCAGCGCAACCAAATGGCGCAGGAAAACACCCAGTGGCGCGTTACGCTCAACCACCGCGAAGATACCCAAGCACTGATGGAAGCCTTGCAAAGCAAGCTGAAAACCGCTCAGTTTCCCGTATCCATCGAATCGGATGCCCTTAATGTCAAGCCGGCGATCAACACCATCCGCTTTGCGCGCGGCGGGCAGGCTGCTGCCGAACAGATTGCACGTAGTTTGGCTTGGCTGACGTATGGCGCAACCATCAACGTGATCGAGTCAGCGGACTTATCTGAGAAAACTATTCAAGTACAGCTTAACCGCACGTATCAGCACGGGGCAGGATTCAATGATGAATTGCGCGCTGCACAAGAATCCCGGCTTCCATTCGAACCTGAAATGGTAGCCATCCCGCCCGGCAAATTCCTAATGGGTTCGCCTAAAACCGAAGCTGGTCGAGATCCTGACGAAGATCCGCAACACGAAGTCACCATCGCCTACGCTTTTGAAATCAGCAAATATGAAGTGACGTTTGACGAATACGATGCGTTTGCCAACGCCACCAAGCGGCAATTACCCAGTGATAGCGGTTGGGAACGCGGTAAACGGCCGGTGATCAACGTGAGCTTTGACGATGCACAAGCCTATGTCAAATGGTTGTCAGATCAAACCGGCAAGCAATACCGCCTGCCAACGGAAGCCGAATGGGAATACGCCGCACGCGCAGGTATGCAAACCGCTTACTGGTGGGGTAATGACATCGGGGAAAATAATGCAAACTGTCGTGGTTGCGGCAGTGAATGGGATGGTAAACAGACTGCACCGGTTGGTTCGTTCAAACCGAATCGCTTTGGGCTTCATGATACCGCCGGTAACGTGTGGGAGTGGGTGGAGGATTGCTGGCATGAGAATTATCAAGGCGCGCCAGCAGATGGGTTGGCGTGGAAAGGAGCTAATGGCGGAGTTTGTGATCGCCGGGTGGTTCGGGGCGGTTCGTGGGGCAGCGATCCACGGTACTTGCGGTCGGCTAACCGTGACGGGGGCAGCTCCGATGAGGCCGCCGGCGGCCTCCTGGGTTTTCGTATTGCCAGGGCTTTTTGACCTTTTGTTCTTTGTGCTTTGATTCTTTTTGATTTGTGTTTTTTTGGTTTTTGTAGGATGGATGAGCGCAGCGTAATCCGTCATTGCTGCGGTTTCGTGCACCGCCCGTCCGGTGCATTGCGCTGTGCTTAATGGCACCCTACCTGTTTTGGGTTGCTGTCATTCCGAACGCAGAGAGGAATCTTTTGCAGCGGTACAAGATTTCTCCCTTTGGTCGAAATGACATAATGGGGTCATTTGTATGTTCGCAGTTCTTTTAGAGGGTAAAAATGAAACAGCAAAATCAAACCATGCCCAAAGCGGTGGAAGATTGCCATGAGTTATTGGCCTGGATCATCCCGAAATTGGATCAATTCCCGCGCAACCGGCGTTATACCTTGGGTGAGCGCATCGAAAACGGCTTGTTGCTGGTGCTGGAAAATTTGATTCATGCGGCCTATCAAAAATCGCAAACGACTTACTTGCAAACGGCCAATTTGCAATTGGATGTGGTGCGCCATTTGTGGCGCTTGAGCCATACGTTGCAATCGATCACGCACCAAAGTTATGGACAGGGCGCTGAGCGCCTGTCCGGACTCGGGCGGCAGATCGGCGGCTGGCGTAAGCAGAAAGAAGCCAATACACCCGAGAGCACGGCATGATTCCTTTGCAGAATACCTGGCAATCCATTCTTGATTGGGAAAATCTGCTGTTGGCTTACCGCAAAGCGCGTCGCGGCAAGCGCAATCAGGCGGAAATTCAGCAGTTCGGATTTGATTTGGAATACGAATTGACCAGTATCCGTCAGGCGCTGTTACAAAAAACCTATCAACCCGGCGGTTTCCGGCAATTCCAGGTGTGCGACCGGAAAATCCGTTTGATTTCGGCAGCGCCTTTCCGCGACCGGGTGGTGCAGCATGCGCTGATGAATCAAGTCGAGCCGGTGTTGGACCGGGAATTTATTCCTGACAGCTACGCCAGCCGCAAACTGAAAGGCGTACATGTGGCGGTGCGGCAATATCGCGTTTGGGCGAATCGCTACGCGTATGCATTGAAAATTGATATCAGCCGCTATTTTGATAGCATGGATCATCAGATTCTGAAACAAAAATTGGCGCGTTTAATTGCTGATCAGGATGTGTTGTGGCTGTTTAATACGATTATCGATTCCAGCCCGTGGCCAGCTCATCCATTTGTTGTCAAATATCCCGGCGATGATTTGATGGATCTGGCACAGCGCGCTATTGGCCTGCCATTGGGGAATCTGACCAGTCAATTTTTGGGTAATGTGTATTTGAACGATTTGGATTATTTCATTAAAGAAACTTTGCAGGTGCCAGCTTATTTGCGCTATGTCGACGATATGATTTTATTGGCGGATGATAAAGCCACATTGTGGGATTGGTGCAAACAGATCGAGTGTTTTTTGGCCAAGGAACGGATCGGCATTCACCCGCGCAAGAAAATGCTGGTGCCGGTAGCAACCGGATTGGATGTGCTGGGATACCGTGTTTTCCCGGATAAAACGCGATTGAGCCGCGGCAGCGGGTATCAGTTTCGCCGCAAACTAAAACATTTGGCCAAAGCTTATCATGCGAATCGTATGACATTGGCTGAAATCAAACCCCATGTCGCCGGTTGGCTGGGGCATGCCCGACAAGCCGATAGCCGTGGCTTGTGCAAAGCCATTCTGGCGCAGGTATACTTCAGCAAGGGGGATGCCGCTAAACGATCGCCGGGTGGTTCGGGGCGGTTCGTGGAACAACAATCCACAGAACTTGCGATCGGCTAACCGTAACAGGAACAACACCGATGAAGCCAACAACAACCTGGGTTTTCGTATTGCCAGTACGCCCGCAATTGTGCCTGAGCCGGATCATTCAAGGATTATCCGGGCGTGCCGCGGGTGCCCATACGCGGCGTCTCCCGGTTGCGCAGTTTTGCCAACCAAAGAGAGTGCTGTGTTCGGCAGGCGGCAGCTTGTTGCCAGGCTGCCGCTTTTTATTTCTGCTGCTGAGTTTGATATTTTGTCAGGGAACCTACGCCAATGAGGATGTTTTGCCACGAGGTGGTCAAAGCTCCAAAGAAAAAGCAGTTACCAAGCAATTAGCGCAAACTTGCTATGCCACCGATGCCAAACTGGCACCTGCGATGGTAGCGATTCGTTCGGATCGATTTTTGATGGGGTCACCGGAAAACGAAAAAGATCGTCAATCGGATGAAGGCCCGCAGCATTTAGTTTCAATTCCAAACCCCTTTGCCATCAGCCGTTGTGAAATTACCGTGGGGCAGTTCAGGCAGTTTGTTCAGGAAACCAATCATCGAACTACTGTTGAAGAGAACAACAAAGGTTGTTTTGTGTGGAATGTAGACCAAAATACATATGAACAACAACCGGAGCGCAACTGGAAGAATCCTGGGTTTGCACAAACTGACGCCCATCCGGTGGTCTGTGTTTCCTGGGATGATGCGCAAGCCTATGTGAAATGGCTGTCGCACCGCACGGGCGCGGTTTACCGGTTGCCAACCGAAGCGGAATGGGAATATGTAGTACGGGCAGGCACGAAAACGACACGTTATTATCAGGACGACAAGCAATGCGATTATGCCAATGGTTCGGGTCAAGAAGCAAAATCGATTGCTGACGCTGGCTGGACGCTGGCGGAATGTTCCGATGGACATGTTTATACCGCACCGGTTGCCAGTTTTGGGGAAAATCAGTTTGGTTTATTCGATATGCTGGGTAATGTTTCTGAGTGGACTGAAGATTGCTGGCATGAGAATTACCAAGGAGTGCCAGTGGACGGCTCGGCGTGGAGAGAAGCCAATCGCGGAGATTGTACTCGCCGGGTGGTTCGGGGCGGTTCGTGGCTCGGCAGTCCATCGGCTCTTGCGTTCGGCTGACCGTATCAGGGACGGCGCCGATGCTGCCATCAACTACCTGGGTTTTCGTATTGCCAGGGCTTTTTGACCTTTTGTTCTTTGTACTTTGATTCTTTGTGATTTGTGTTTTTTTGGTTTTTGTCGGATGGATTAGCGCAGCGTAATCCGTCATTGCTGCAGTTTCGTTCGCCGCTGCTTGGTGTATTGCGCTGCGCTTAATGCACCCTACTTGTTCTGTTTGGTGTCATTCCGAACGCAGTGAGGAATCTTTTGCGATCCTTTAGCAGGCTGTGAAAAATCGATTTTTTCGAAGAATAGTAGTGTGGAGAAGCTGTTGTTGAGCCCATATGATTTTTGTACGTGCGGGCAATAGAAAACTTCCAATCACTGCAACGGGTTGACTGCGGTGCAGCGTTCGCCGACCCAGCGGCCGTACGTTTCAGCCAATGCATGAACCGGCGTGCCGCCGACGGTGCTGTCGAATTCGGTATTTCCCGAGAAGCTTTCCGGGCTGCTGAACGTGCCTCGTGCGGTTCCATTGCCTTGAAAATGCTGATTTGTACAGACCAGATCCAATTCGTAGCTGTTGCCGATGCGCTTTGCATTCTGGGCGGTGCAGCCGGAACGGTTTTCATAAAAATAGGCGGGGATTTCCTGCTTGGCCATTTCCGGAGTGATGCAGATTTTTGACGTGGCTGCGCCATTCTCAATTTGGGGCAGTTGCAGGCCATAACGCCGGGCGAGGTCGCTGAGCTGTTGCATGTGTTCCGAGGGAACATGCGGCACCAGCGCCAACAAATCCGATTTTGTGGTGATTTCCCAGAGTCCGGGGCGGATGTGTTGGTGCGCGAAACTGGAAGTTGCCATTGTCATTGCTAGGCTCAAGCCGGATAGAAATGAAATAAGGGTTTTATGCATTGGGGTTTCCGCATGGTGTGTTCTGAAAAAATCAATTGTGCAAAAGTTAATTGAAATCGTGCCGTCAATTACCCACGCGTTCGGTCAACGGTGATTCCTAAGTTTAAGCGAGTTTAGCTGATAACTGGAAAAACCTCTTGGAATTTAAATCTGTCTGCACGGCTGCATATAATTTGTAGACATATCATTATAATAATTAATTATTTATAGCCGTATCTGTAACTGCTGTATATTTCGAATCTTTTCTCAGGAATGTAAAACTATGGAATGGCAAGGCTGGTTTGCACTGAGTTTATGCATCGCTGTGCTGGCGACACTTATTTTTACACGGATTGGCCCGCATTTAATCATGCTTGGGGCGCTGACGATACTCAGTGCATCCGGAATTCTAAGCGCTAACGATGCGTTGAGTGGTTTTAGTAACTCGGGTTTGATTACTGTTGCAGGTATGTTCGTGGTTGCTGCGGGTATGCATGCCTCCGGCGCAATCGATTTGTTGGTGACTGCTTTGTTAGGCAGACCGAAGACGGTGCGAGGTGCAATTTCCCGGATGTTTTTCCCGGTCGTATTTCTCAGTAGCTTTCTGAATAACACGCCGGTGGTTGCCACCATGATTCCGGCGATTTATAGCTGGTCGCGCAAGATTGGGATTTCGCCTTCGAAACTGATGATTCCGCTGAGCTATACCGCCATTCTGGGCGGCACGATTACATTAATTGGAACCAGCACCAATCTGATCGTCAACGGTCAGTATCAGGTGTTGACCGGTGAATCCGGTTTTTCCTTGTTTTCGATAACGGTTGTCGGTATACCCGTTGCCATTGCCGGTTTCTTATTAATGTGGCTAGCCTTTCCAAAATTGTTGCCGAACCGGACACAAGGCGAGGTTTTTTCCAATCTGCGCGAATTTACCCTGGAGGTCTCCATCGCGCCTAATGGTCCTTTGGTCGGAAAAACGATCGAGCAAGCCGGGTTAAGGCACTTGCAACGCGTATACCTGATTGAGATTGATCGAAATGGAACCGCGATTACTGTTGTCTCACCCGAAGAAGTGCTTCAAGGTGGCGACCGGTTGGTGTTTGCCGGTGATACCGATGCGATTTCGGATTTGATGCGCATTAATGGGATTGTTCCGTCGACTGAGGAAGAACAAACTCAAACATTCACCATGCAACATGCTGAACGGCGTTTGATTGAAGCCGTCGTGTCACCGCATTGTGCAGCACTGGGGTATGCGATACGCGATGCGCGCTTTCGTTCCCGCTATGGCGCGGCGGTATTGGCTGTAGCGCGTAATGGCGAACGTATTAAAGGCAATCTCGGAAGCATCATATTGCAGGCCGGTGATACGTTGTTGCTGGAAGCAAGACCGGCTTTTGTCAGCCGCCAGCGTTATAACAAGGATTTTTTGCTGATTAATGACCTGAACACCGAAGCGCCGCGCCATGAACGCGCGTATCTCGCCTGGGCGATTCTTGTCGGCGTCATCGCGGCGGCCAGCTTTGAAGTTATTACCATGCTGAATGCGGCATTGATTGGCGCCGGTCTGATGATTATTTCGGGCTGCTGTTCTGCCAATCAGGCAGAAAGAAGTCTTGATTTGACGGTTATCATTACCATTGCATCATCATTTGCCTTGGGTATGGCCTTGGAAAAAACCGGCGTGGCTAAATATCTTGCGGCAAATATCGTGGATTTGAGCGGTGGCACACCCTGGCTTCTGCTCATTCTGGTCTATATATCCATCTCAATATTAACCGAAGTCATTACCAATAATGCCGCAGCGCTTTTAATGCTGCCCATTGTGCTGGAGATCACCGAGAAAGCCAGTTTAAATAATGAGCCTTTTGTGTTTGCCATCATGATGGCGGCTTCCGCCAGTTTCGCAACACCGTTGGGTTATCAGACAAATATGATGGTTTATGGTCCGGGCGAGTATCGATTTACCGATTTCCTGCGTGCGGGAATACCGATGAATATCGTGGCCGGTGTTGTCACCATTGCCGTATTATTAATCGGCTGGCCTTTGACCAGATAGTACGGGCTATCTCGTTTAGGTTCCATTCGAATTCTTCGCTCCTCTTGGGTGCGGTTCTGCATTAGCTCTATAACTTTGCAGTTAAACTGTATCCAATTCCCTTCATCTTTTTTGATTATCAAAGTAGGGCACTAGGGAGGTTGACTTAAGACCGCTTGCATTTTCCAAAGAATAAAACTAGCACTCTGCTCATCGAGGCTATCGATAAAGCTGTGGATAATAATTCCGGAAATAGCGGGTAAATTGGCCGCTATTCTGCCTTATTGTTTGAGGCAATGAACATTATTATTCCCGTAGCCGGCAGTAGTCAGAGTCTATCGAACCGGTCATAAACCGTGTAAGCTGATAATCCGGGGAAAGGTTGGAATCGATACTCTATTCATCTTGATGGATGACCGCCTTATCACCAGTTGACCAGTCACTCAATAAGGAAATCATGCATAATAAACTTGCAAAACTTAAACGCACTGTCACCTTTCTTGCTGGAATTTCCGCAGTTTCAATTCCAGCAATTGCATGGGCGGATTGGTCAATTCGAGAACTGGGTGCGCTTGATGGGTCATATAGCGTTGCGAAGGCTATCAACGATTCCGGGCAAGTGGCGGGTGTTGACAATAGTGCTGGGTTTAGTCGCGCTTTCATTACGGGCGCAAACGGTGTAGGCATCAATTATTTGGATACCTTAGGTGGAGTAGGAACCTATGCCGCCGATATCAACATTTCCGGGCAGGTTGTGGGATATTCTTTCACGAGTGCTGGGAGCACGCATGCTTTCATCACTGGCGCAAACGGCGTGGGGATGACCGACTTGGGTACCTTGGGTGGAGATTATAGCATCGCCTACGGTGTCAACGATTTTGGCCAAGTAGTGGGAGTTTCTTCCACTGCGGGAAATGCCGCTTACCACGCTTTCATCACTGGCCCGGGTGGAGTGGGGATGACTGACTTGACTGCCTTGCGCAGAATCTCCAGCGTTGCCTACGATATCAACAATTCTGGGCAGGTAGTGGGGAGTTTTTCCAATGCGCGCAACACCATGCAACATGCCTTCATTACTGGTGAAAACGGTATAGGCATAAAAGATCTGGGTTCCATTCAAGGAGCCACACACAGCTTTGCCGGTGGCATCAACGATGCTGGACAGGTAGTGGGATTTTCTGGTTTTTATGATCCCCTTTCCGGTTATCTTCCTGGGCATGCCTTTGTCACTGATGCAGATGGTTTAAGCTTAGCCGAGTTGGGTACCCCGATAGACAGCATAGCAAATGATATCAACGATTTTGGTCATGTGGTGGGAGGGTTAAATAGTTTTTGTATCCAATGTACTCACAGTGCTTTCCTGTATGCCGATGATCTAATAACCGATCTCTCGCTGCTTGCGCCGGTTGTCGCAGCCGGATGGACCGAGCTTTCAGCAGTTGGTATTAACAATCACGGACAGATCATCGGATGGGGATCCCTGAAAGATTCTGCCGGTGGCGGATCTCGGGCATTTTTACTTTCACCTGATTCTCCTATTGTCGCAATCCCGGAACCGGAGACCTACGCCATGTTGCTGACTGGGTTGGGATTGCTGGGTTTCGTATTGCGACGTAGAAAGCAAACTCGATAAACTGATTACGTTCTCCCTTGGAAACTCGAAATGTAACCTCCGATGCTCCGTCCAGAAATGCCTTGATCTGCGACAAGGTCTATAGCTTCGCATAATGACCAATTCAGCAATTCAATTTCAGATCATTCCTTGGCGGAAATATTCTGACCCTTCAGCTTCATTTCATGTTGGAAGAGACTTGGTCTGGTTTTCTTTGAGGGAAGCATGTAAAATTGAAAAGTTTTTCCATTCTAAAATTTAGTGGATAGTTGATCTGTGGCATTTTACGTTCAAAAATACGGCGGCACATCGGTTGGAAGCACTGAGCGGATAAAGAATGTTGCGCGCAGGGTGGCGAAATTCCATTCACAAGGGCACCAAATTGTAGTTGTTGTTTCAGCCATGAGCGGCGAAACGAATCGCCTGATTGCTCTTGCGCACGAAGTTCAGGAAAATCCTGATCCGCGTGAATTGGATGTGATGATTTCCACCGGTGAGCAAGTATCCATCGCACTGTTAGCGATGGCATTGATGGAACTTAACGTCAAAGCCAAAAGCTATACTGGTCCGCAAGTGCGAATACTGACCGATAGCACACATACTAAAGCCCGGATATTGAGTATTGATGAAGCAAAAATTCGAGGCGACCTAGAAGCCGGTTATGTGGTGGTAGTCGCCGGATTTCAAGGGATCGACGAGAAAGGAAGCATCACCACGCTGGGTCGTGGCGGATCAGATACTACCGGGGTAGCTCTGGCAGCTGCTTTAAAAGCCGATGAATGCCAGATTTATACGGATGTGGATGGGATCTATACGACAGATCCTCGTGTAGTCGCTGAAGCAAGAAGACTGAATACAATCACCTTCGAAGAAATGCTTGAGATGGCAAGTCTTGGCTCCAAGGTTTTACAATTAAGATCTGTTGAATTCGCAGGGAAATATAAAGTAAAGTTGAGAGTTTTATCCAGTTTTGAGGATGCAGGTCAAGGTACTCTGATTACTTTTGAGGAAGATGAAAATATGGAACAAGCGGTCATTTCAGGAATCGCATTTAATCGTGATGAAGCGAAAATTACTGTATTAGGTGTTCCCGACCATCCTGGTATTGCTTATCAAATTCTTGGCCCCGTGGCTGATGCTAATATTGATGTGGATATGATTATCCAAAATGTAGGCCACGATGGTTTGACAGATTTCTCATTTACCGTTCATCGCAATGAATTTAAAAATACGATGAATATCCTGAAAGAAAAGATCCAGCCTCATATTGGTGCGCGCGATGTATTGGGAGGTGATAGAATTGCGAAAGTCTCGGTAGTTGGTGTTGGCATGCGCTCTCACGCTGGTATTGCCAGCAAAATGTTCCGTGTGCTGGCAGAAGAAGGGATTAACATACAAATGATTGCTACTTCCGAGATAAAGGTATCCGTTGTTGTCGATGAAAAATATATGGAACTCGCTGTCAGAGTGCTGCATAAAGCATTTGATCTTGAGCAGGCACTTTAACAAGAATAATAGTATTCATCGAGAATTAGCTTATCGCAATAAATAACGGAGAGATGGCCGAGTGGTCGAAGGCGCTCCCCTGCTAAGGGAGTATAGGCACAAAAAGCTTATCGAGGGTTCGAATCCCTCTCTCTCCGCCATGTATGTAATATAATCAATAGGTTAATGGATTTTAATACCTATCCAACAAAACACCTAACATCTTATAAGTTGTATAAGATTTGTATTAAGTTGCATCATTGATGATTTCTAGAAAATCACTTTCTCTTAGCATTCGAATTGTTTGACCTTTAGCAATCAGTTCCTCTGCTTTCCGGTATTTGTTATTTTTTTTCTGACCGGCAAGCCTCCGAATACCTTGATCACTAACGACTAGTAGTCCGTCAAGTTTGGATTAATTGGACGCTATCAACGCCATTTCTAATTAACTATCCCGCTGGAAGTCTGCCGGACTCAAACCGCGAAGCGCTATTTCCATAGTGCAGTAGATCAGTATCGAGTCCAACAGATTCTTGGCAGACCGTTAAAAAACTAGCTGTGTTGCCGATGTGGTGTTAGAAACAAACTTGAAATACTCTTTTTTATACATAAACTAAGCTTTTTCTCTTGTTTTGTCTTGCATCGGCTGTCTCGAATTCGTTCTCAATAACTTGCCAAGATAAGCTGATTGGATCGGGCTCATAGTCGACTTTGCAGAGTAGAATTATTTCCAATTTTTTTCAGTATGATAGCCTGCAATTCGCTATTGACCCAAGCTTTTTTGGGCAATGCCCAAAGTTTGTTGTCTGCGAAACTCTGGCACTGCAAAGCATTTTCTTCAGGCATGAGTACAACATCTGCTTCAGCAAAATAAATCTCTGATTGGGTAAATCGGTGATTTTCTGCATACGAGTGTAATTCTGCATTTAGGCCTATTCTCTGTATATAATCAAAAAACCAAGACGAATTATCCGCGTCTGCGATGGCGTGTACACGTTTGTTTTTGAAATCCGAAACCAGTTGATGGACTTCAGGATTGATTACATTATATGCAATTTCATTGATCAGCTTCATATTGTAGGTTTTCCCCCATTTGCTCGTATCAGTATGAGGATTTTGTTTTCCATTTGTTACGATAATGCCGGATTTCCCCAAATACTTAAGATTCATCCGTAATGGACCGGCAGGCAGGAGCAATCCGTTGCCGAAGCTCTGCTCGCTAAAATCAACGGCAACCAGGTCAATATCCCGTTCAAGGCGATAATATTGCATGCCGTCATTGCAGATGATGACATTGCAAGTTGGGTGTGCATTCAGAAGTGCTTGTGCAACTGCGGCTCTGTCATTTCCAATCCAAACGGGACATGGTTCTCCACAATGCTGTGCAAGTAAAAATGTTTTTCCACCGACGCTATTGGGATCACTGGTGGAGGTTACGGCTGCGGGAGGCCCAGGATTATCATAGTTACCTCGTGTTATGATTCCCGGTGAAAAACCATGTGTCAGTAAGCAATCAACGAGCCAGAACAGTAGAGGCGTTTTGCCGCCATCATCGATACTGATACTATCGATCATAATGACAGGAACTGGTAGCTTGATCGAAGGCAAAATATCCAGCCAATAGCATAATTTCTTTAGTACTAAGAAGAAACTATAGAAAACACTTAAAGGCCATAACAGAAAGTGTAATGGAGTGATACGATGCCAATAGAGCGCTGACAATTTCATATTTCGTTTCTATTCAAGTTACAGAGCTCTGATTAAGTTCTTCGACAGACTCGGGACGAGAGGTAATATATTGATTACGTTTGTGGTGAGGTTGTCGAACTATGAATGTAATCAACTTAATTAGAATTTCCTCATGGGTATGAAGCTGTACTTTCATTCTAAGTGGTAATCGATTTGGAAGTTAAATTTTTTTATGCCGTATATCCGATAGACAAGATTTGTGTGAAGATTGGGCAGTATGAACGCTCAGTTTTGTTTTAACCTATTTATGTAATTAGCGCAAAATTAAACGATGAAAATATTAATCAATCGATTACTTGTCCCTACATTATCGGCCGATGGCAAGCAAAAAGATCCGCATCATATCGCGTATACCGATTGGGGGGATCCGCAGAATCCGCATGTTGTCATCTGCGTCCATGGATTAACACGTAATTGCCGTGATTTCGATTATCTTGCACAAGCCCTGCAATCGGATTGCAGGGTAATTTCTGTTGATGTAGTAGGGCGCGGCCAAAGCGATTGGCTGGCGCATGCGCATGACTATGATTACTACCCGCTATACCTCTCAGACGCGATGTCATTAGTGGCCCATATCCAGGCGCAATACCAAACAAAGATTACGCTGGATTGGGTGGGTATTTCGATGGGGGGATTGATCGGAATGATTCTGGCGATCCAACCGAATCTGCCTTTTACAATCAATAAATTGATACTGAGCGACATTGGTCCGTTGATTCCTGCGGTTGCTCTGAAAAGGATTGCCGATTATGTCGGTAAAGATCCGCGCTTTGCTAGTTTCGAAGAATTTAAGAACTATATGAAAGTGATTTCTGCGTCATTTGGTCCATTAACTGAGGATCAGTGGAATCATATGGCGATTCACAGTGCACGCGAATATGCAGATGGATCCTTCGGTTTTCGCTATGATCCGAGGATTGCAATCAGCTTTAAAGATCGTGAAATCAAGGACATTGATTTATGGGAACAATGGGATAAGTTAGCTAATCCTACTTTGGTCTTGCGTGGAACTGAATCGGATATATTAACGGCTGAAACTGCCGCACAGATGCAGGTGCGTGGCGCGAAAGCCAAAATCGTCGAATTGCCCGGTATCGGTCATGCCCCGATGCTTATGGATGACAATCAGATTAGAATCGTACGGGATTTTATTTTGAAATAGCGTGTCGTTGTGTTTTGAACTTCCAATAACGAATTTTTAGCGATCCCACAAAAAATCAGCGAGATTGCTTTTTCCTGCCCTTCAGCATTCTTCCATTCCTGTCCGTGCCAGAAGATAACTGATAAGTTCATATTTTAAATTATGAATTATAGAATTTTCTTCTCAATAATCATACCCTGAAACCAGCTTCTCGCTGCTGCGGCAAAATGTCGCGCGGCAATTTGCCGCATTCCCAATTGCATTCGTTTAATTTACATTTCGCAGAACTAAATTACAGCAAGTGTTTTTCTTTATCGAGATATGCACGCCGATACATGAAACATAAGCCAGTAAATTTTGACCCGACAGAGTAGCAAGTGAATTACGCTGTCCATTGGATAAGGTAATGAATTTAGAACGAATAGGGAGTTTTTATGCGATTACCACCATTAGTTAGTCCTGTAGAAGAGCTGAGTAAACACGAGATTTCGCGCTATAGCCGTCACTTATTAATTCCTGAAGTGGGTCTGGAAGGTCAAAAGCGGCTTAAAAGTAGTAAGGTTCTAGTGATCGGTGCCGGGGGATTAGGTTCTCCGGCGCTGCTTTATCTCGCAGCAGCCGGGGTTGGTACATTGGGCATCATTGATTTCGATGTGGTGGATGAGTCTAATCTGCAAAGACAAATTATTCACGGTCAGTCCGATATCAGCCGATTGAAATCTGAGAGTGCGCGGGACTCGATCAATGAATTGAATCCCTATGTTCGTGTACGACTTCACAGTGAACGGCTTGAAGCTACCAATGCCGGAAAGATTATTTCAGAATATGACCTGATTGTGGATGGTACAGATAATTTTGCTACACGCTATTTGGTGAACGATGCCTGTGTTTTGGCAGGGAAACCCTATGTATGGGGATCTATTTACCGGTTTGAAGGGCAGGTTTCCGTCTTCTGGGAAAATGCACCTGGCGGGTTGGGATTGAATTACCGCGATTTGTATCCAGAACCACCGCCAGCTGAAATGGCGCCATCCTGCGCAGAAGGCGGTGTATTGGGGATTCTTTGCGCTTCGATTGGTGCGATGATGGCAACAGAAGCGATTAAATTAATTACCGGAATCGGTGAAACCATGTTGGGGCGTCTAGCTGTCTATGATGCCCTGGAGATGAGCTACCGGTTTATTCCGCTACACAAAGCCCCGGTGCGAACCCCGATCACTCAATTGATCGACTATCAAAGATTCTGTGGTGTAGATCGCTCAGCCCATGATAGCCGCACCAATATCCCTGTGATCAGTGCGCGGGAGCTGAAAACAATCAAAGAAAATGGTACAGATGTCCAACTCATCGATGTTCGCGGCATCGAAGAATGGAATATCGTTCATATTGAGGGCGCTACGCTTATTCCGAAAAATCAAATAATGTCGGAAGAAGTTTTGGCCACGATGAATAAAGAGGATTTCATTGTTCTTCATTGCAAAATGGGGATGCGCTCTCGCGATGTGCTCGTTGAAATGCAGAAATATGGTTTTACCAACGTGAAAAGTTTAGACGGTGGAATTCTTGCGTGGATCAAAGATGTCGATCAGTCACTGCCAACCTATTAAATAAGCATCAAAACAAAGAAGTTACTTTGGGTTTTAGCAATCAGTATTTGTTGCGTTTCGAAGTAAGTACTGTATTCAACATAACATAGCAATCAACAGTAAGTGTTTACGTTGAGTCTTATGTGGTCTTGTTTTTTTAGAAAATAAAATTTATTTGATGGATCAAGCAATAAGCTTTTTTATATTTAGGAGATTAGGAATTATGTTGACGATACATTCTAGGCTGATTAATGCCATGATCACTCAAGCACTGAATGATCATCCAATTGAGACCTGTGGTGTCATCGCTGGTCCCGCAGGATCGAATCTGCCATTGCGCCTAATTCCAATGCGTAATGCAGCGCAATCGGATAACTTCTTTCAATTTGATCCGCAACAGCAACTTCAAGTTTGGAGAGAGATGGACGCGCGCTGTGAAGAACCCATTGTTATCTATCATTCTCACACCGATTCTCAGGCCTATCCGAGTCATACCGACGTTGAATTTGCAACCGAACCCCAGTCGCATTATGTCATTATTCCAACGAATTTTCTCTATAAAGAGGAAATTCGAAGCTTCCGTATTGTCGATCGGATGATCATTGAAGAACGAGTCCGGATAGTTCATCAGTATCAAGCTGAGCTGGAATTACAGATGGTTGCCTAAAGCCAACGCAAGAAAAAGCCCGGATTGAACAATTATCGAATCGGAATAAGTTATTTCCTGCATCCCTTTCCATTCGAACCATTCCAGTTTGGGTTCATGATTTTTAAACCACACAAGCTATTCAAAGAAGGTAAGCGATGTCAATCACAGTAATTATTCCAACCATATTAAGGCCGCTCACGAATGATCAAAAACGCATCAATATGAGTGGATTCAAAGTTTCTGAAGTTATCGATGAAATGGAGCAGCAGTTTCCGGGTATCAAAGCAAAGCTGATTGCTGGAGGGGCCGCTCATCGTTTCATCAATATCTATGTGAACGATAACGATATCCGTTTTTGTGACGGTCTCGCAACAAGCTTGCAAGATGGTGATGTATTGACCATTTTGCCCGCTGTCGCCGGAGGATAAGCTGATTTTATATTCGTTTTACACAGATAAATAACAACATCGATAACCATGAATAAACCATTAAATGATTGCGTTATCGTAGGATCATTAAAAAATCCAGCTGCTCATTTTGCTGAGACAGCATTTTCGTTGCTTTATCAATCCAGTACATTAGGGATGGAAATTGAATGCAATGATCATCCTGCGACGAATGCAATGCTATCTTTTGCATTTAAGACGCCCTATACCACACCGGTTACTTGCGAAGTGATTGGATGGGATGACAGTGATCAACCGGCTGCTTTCTCCGAAAACATCATGCAAGCAGCTTGCGGCATTATGTCGGTACATGGACGAGCAAACAACAAAACTCAACCGCTGGGATTGAATTATGTTTCAGCGGTTACCGCCGCACTGGCCCTGCAGGGCGGTGTTGCTGCTGCAATCGGTCAATTGCGAGGCCTCAGCATATCGAATAGCTGTGTTTCCATGGCATCTGCAGCCCTACTCAGTGAAACACAATATATTGCTGACGCAACAGCTGCAGAATCACCCGAGCTCCTAGTACCAGGCAGTATTGTGTATCCAACAGCACCGCCTTTCGTATCATCGGATGGTGTTGTCTTTGAACTCGAAACATTGAGTGCGGATCCTTGGCTAAAATTTTGGACTCGTCTGGGTGTTAGCTCAACCTTGGCAGGTAAAGGCTGGACTGCTTTTTTATTACGCTACGCCAGAGCTATTGCACCTATTCCCAATGAATTGGTTACTGCAATTTCCAATGTAACGTATCAGCAAATCTCGGTTTTATGTTCGGATACGGGCATGTCTATTTGCCCGGTACGCAAAATCAACGAAAGGCTCGATGATGAGCACTTCAAATATGAATGGCTTAAGGGGCCGTGGACATTTGATTTTAAAACGGACCGCAATAATGTTCAGGCAAAACCGGCCAGCAATTCGCTCCCGCTCAGCGGGCTTAGGGTTGTTGAATCGTGCCGTCGAATTCAAGGTCCGCTGGCGGGGCATTTGCTTGCGCTGTTGGGTGCTGAAGTTATCCGGATAGAACCCCCAGGCGGAGATCCGTTACGTGGAATGCCGCCGATGTCGGAAGGTTGTTCCGCCCGTTTCGATGCCATCAACCGGCTGAAAACAGTTCGTGAAATTGATATCAAATCTTCATCGGGCCAGGCTGAGATGACAGAGCTGATTCGATATGCAGATGTTTTTCTGCACAATTGGGCCCCCAACAAAGCTGCACAATTAAATCTTGATTATTGCGATTTGATGGATCTAAATCCAGCCCTGGTTTACGCCTACGCAGCCGGTTGGACAACCGATGAAAGCACATTTTCTCCATTAAACGCCATACCGGGCACTGACTTTATGGTGCAAGCCTATTCCGGTGTAGCGCAGAAAATTTCCGAAACATGCGGCACTCAAGGCGGATCATTATTTACCTTGCTGGATGTGCTCGGTGGTGTCATTGCGGCACAAGGCATTACCATCGCCTTGCTCAATCGCTGTATGAACAATGCCGGCGCAAAAGTGACTTCGTCGCTGCTGAGCACTGCTACATTCTTGTGTGCCGATGACTTTCAAAACCGGCATCATTTTTTCGATATCAATGCAACTTCAAGAAGCATACTGAATGGGGTCTATGTTACCCGGCAGGGGAAGATTGCGATTGAATGCTGTGACGACAAAACTATGCAGCGATTCATCCAAACACTTGGCATTGTTGCGGAGAGTGAACCAGCAGAGCTTGAGCTGCGCTTGGGTGAGTTATTCCTGTTAAAAACTGCAGAAGAATGGGCTGCAATCCTGCAGCAAGTTGGTGTTCCAGCCGCCGTTGTGATTGAGAATCTAACAGATTTACATAACAACACGCGCTTTAGATCACGCTTGACTGCAGGATCTTATACCAAAGTTTCTTCTCCTTGGAGTTTTCAATGAATCACTCGGGCATTTTAGATTTGGTTCCTGTTGAAATTCGCAATCAGTGGATACAGAACGGCGCCTATCCTAACAAATCTTTGTACGCGTTGTTTTGCGAGCATGTGCAGCAGAATCCTGGAAAGTCAGCGGTTATTTCTCTGGATCAAGCGGTTACTTATGGAGAGTTGCAGCACAAGGTTTCCTGCTTGGCTGCCAGATTGCGCGCCTTAGGCGTTGTTGCGGGAGATGTGATTGCCTATCAGCTTAGTAATAGTTGGTATCACTGTGCGATTGATCTGGCGGCGGCTGCCTTGGGCGCAATTGTTGCGCCTTTCCCACCCGGTCGCGGACGCCTCGATATTCAATCGCTATTAAGCAGATGTGATGCCCGTGTCATTATTGTTGAGCCAAAGTTCGTGCAAATGGATTTATGCGAACTGATCGAATCGTTAAGACCCACTTTACTGTCACTGCGGATTCTTATTGTTGACGGCGAAGCACGGAATGGCTGGCATACTATGGATTCACTATTTCAATCCATGCCGATTGAATCGAGTCAATTGCCAGCAATCGACCCCAATTCTCCGGTCCGGTTCTTAATCTCTTCGGGAACAGAATCAGATCCCAAATGGATCGCTTACTCTCACAATGCACTGGCAGGTGGGCGAGGACGGTTTCTGCAACGCATCCACCCGGATGGCAGTACCTTCCGGGGGCTTTATTTGATGCCATTGGGAACGGCGTTTGGTTCTACCGCAACATTCGGTATTTTATCCTGGTTAGGTGGATCGGTGCTGGTTCTACGGCAATTTGATGTCGCTACTGCCATTCGCGCCATTGCGGAGCTTAAGCCAACGCATATTTTTGGAGTTCCCACCATGTTTCAGCGTATGGCTGCAGATCCGGATTTGGCAGAAACGGATACTTCCAGTTTGATCGCCATCATCAGCGGCGGGGCAAAAATCGATGAAGCTTCGATTCGTCGATGCTCCGAAGCATTCAAATGTGGCTTTATCAGTCTGTACGGATCGGCGGATGGCGTTAATTGCCATACCACCCTCGAGGATAGTTTGGAAATTATTTTTCATAAGACCGGGCGGCCTAATCCGGATGTTTGTTCGATCAAAATTGTCGATGATCACAAGCAGGAAGTGGCGCAAGGTTGTATTGGTGAAGTTGCCGCCAGAGGCCCCATAACGCCGATGCAATATGTGAATAACCCCGAGCTGGACGTGCTTTATCGTGACAAGGAAGGCTGGGTATATACCGGAGATCTCGGATTCATCGATAACGATGGGTATCTGGTTCTGGCTGGGCGGAAAAAGGAAATCATTATTCGAGGGGGCGTCAACATCAGTCCTGCGCAAATTGAAGATATCGCCGCATCGCACCCGGATGTTGTCAGCGCTGTTTGCATACCGGTTGCTGATGAAGATTTAGGTCATCGGATTTGCCTCTGTCTGGTCATGCGCGACGGGGCCGAACGGCCATCTTTAACGCAATTCATTTGCTATTTGCTCGATCAAGGATTGGAAAAAAACAAGCTGCCGGAGTATTTGCGCTACTTGAGGCAACTGCCGCTGGGTCCGGCAGGGAAAGTTGATAAAAAACAGCTGACAGCCGAGCTGGAGATGACGCAATTCAAGCGTAATGCGGCTACGATAAATGCGGCGGATCTTACATCAAGGACGCATTAATGCGGGAGCAAAATTGCAAAGCAGCGCATACGGAATTAGCCCGGTCACTTGCGCGCCGGATGAGTGCATTTGTCGATGAAGTGATTATTCCGAACGAATCGCTGTTAGCAGAAACGGGGGAGGTTTCCCTTCGATTGCAAGTTGATTTGATGAATAAAGCGAGATTGGCTGGATTATGCGGCTTGTTTTATCCGTTATCGCATGGCGGAAAAATAGCTTCTCTTGAAGATTATTTAATCGTTGCAGAGCAGGAAGGGCGGACGGAGTTTTCTCAAACGATCTTTGGCAGCCATACTGCGCTTGATGCGCATATGCTTTTAAAATTTGGTAACGAAGCGATTCGTAGGCAATTTCTGGAGCCCATGGTGACCGGGGGTGCGATACCGAGTTATGGCATGACAGAGCCTGATCACAGCGGTTCGATTCCAAGCCTTATCACGACTACTGCACAATTGTCTAATGGAAGCTGGTATATCAATGGTAGAAAATGGTTTATTTCCAACGCAGACCGGGCTACTTTCATGACTGTTTTAGTCCGGATTGCCGGAGCAGATACCGCGCCCAACAGCGCACTTTCGATGATTGTCGTACCGATGGATACACCGGGAGTCAAAATTGAGCGGCAACTCACGATGATGGGACATTCGTATGGTCAAGGAGAGGTTTCTTTCAATGCCGTGCAAGTGCCTGAGCATAATCTATTAGGCGCATATGGAAGCGGTCTTGATTTAATGAATAAGCGGCTCGGTTTAGGACGGCTGTTGCGTGCCATGAACTGGATTGGACTGGCGCAACGATGTATGGATTTAATGGGTGCTCGTATTCATTCAATACGGGGAAAATTTAGCCGGTTGGCTGACAAACAACTCGTGCGCCAGCATATCTTTAATACTTTTCAGGCGATTGTGAGTGCACGCGAACTCATCCGCATTGCTGCACGCGGTGTTGATGCGCAGAATCCCAATGAAATCGCAATTAATGTCGCGAAAATGGCCGCTTCACGTGCATTATGCATTGCTTCGGATTGCGCGATGCAACTCTATGGCGCCGAAGGTCTCAGCGATTTAACACCGCTTTACGGGATCAATAGGATAGCGCGCACATCCCGTATTTTGGATGGGAATGATGAATCGCTGATCAGCTCGGTAGGGCGCCGGCTCATTAATCACTATCAACAACAAACTGTTTATCCGTTTGACTGATTTTATTCCAATGGATCAGCTGAATAGTGATGAGATTTTCTTTTCAGGTCACCCGTTATGTCAATAGCTTCCAGTAAGTTACCGAATTCAGCAATTGTTGAACGTCTGCTGCAGATTGTTTTAGTTTTTGCGATGACATTACCCATGCTCATTTTATATGCCACCAGCACACTCGGGCCACTCTTGAGCCAGGATTTACACTTCGAACCGGAATTGTTAGGTTATCTGGTGATGAGTTCATTTGGTTTGGCAGCCGTTTTATCGCTGTGCGCTGGCGCTATTGTCGATTACATCGGTTCACGATCCGCATTGCTGGTACTTTTTTATGCCATCGCAGCCGCTTTTACGCTGATTGCACTGGCTGAAAATTTCTATGGCTTAGTCGTAGCTGCAGCGATTTGCGGGATCGCACAGGCACTTGCCAATCCGGTCACCAATTTACTCATCGCACAGCAGATTCCATCCGAGAAAAAAGCCAGAGTAGTAGGACTTAAACAGTCCGGCGTTCAGCTTGCAGCACTTTTTGCTGGCTTGGTGTTACCTGCGATAGCGTTTCATTATGGCTGGCGTACTGCATTTAGCATCATTGTTCCAGTGGCTGTATTATTTGGGATTACGACACTTTTTATTATTCCCAAGCAACACACAAGAGCAGGTAAGGGGCTGACATTCTCAGCTCCAACTTCATTATTGCTGTGGTTAATGGGTATTCAGTTTTGCGTCGGCATAGCACTCTCCGCATTCGTCACTTTCTTGCCAACCTTTGCATCACAACATGGCATGCCGCTGTTTTGGGCCGATATGCTTATTGCTGTTTTCGGGATCATGGGAATGTTCTCCAGAATCATGCTGACGCCGATGGGCGCTAAGCTCAAGGATGAATCATTGCTGCTTTTCGGCCTTATCGCGATTGCAGCTTGTGCCATGGCGATTACCATGCATACAGATCCGGAAAGTCACTGGCGCTTATGGGCGGGTGCAGTTGGCGTTGGTCTGACTGCAGTGGGGACTAATGCGATAGCAATGAGTATGTTGATTAGAGACCCGGCCTTCGGTCCAGTGACGACTGCATCCAGCTATGTTTCGTTTGCTTTCTTTTCTGGTTTTGCGCTGGGTCCTCCACTATATGCTGCATTGTCCGGTTATTCCGGTAATTTACTGTTGAGTTGGGGAGCGTTGATCAGCGTGTTGTGTGCCGCTTGTATGATGACAGTGATATTGGCATCGGTGCGCCGGCATAAAGTGCAAGCATTAACGTAACTGTAGATTGTCCTGTTTTAATTGTTGATCGCTATGTCGCTTTAAGAAATTCTATAACCTCATGAACAAACAAATCCGGTGCTGTTCTCATGGCGCTATGTTGCTGCCCGGGAAGAATGCCCATGCGGCTGTTGGACAAGCTTTGCTGAAGTGTCTCTGCAGTAGCATAACGGCGCGGATGACTGTTTCCGCCGACCAGGAGTAAAACCGGATTTTGCAACGAATGGAATCTTTGTGGCTTAAAAACATAGCGATCGATACTTTGCAACTCGCGCAGAATAGTGTGCGCTGCGGCAATTCGGATTGGCCAATTCGATCCCGCTTGCAACGCAACAATCTCCTGATTGGGTGCTTTGAGCAGATCACGAAAAAATAGTAACAGGGATTCTTCGCGATTCCCTTGATCCAGCAACGTTTGCAATCGAATTTCAAGTTCCGTCGACCAGCCGCTTCCTGTTAGTGAAATCGATGGTTCATACAGGATGAGTTTATTAATATTTGAAGTCAAAAGCGTGGATTCCAAAGCACACAGCCCGCCAAAAGAATGCCCGAGAAGATGGACACTGCCACCGATCGCATCAATGACAGTAGCGATATCTTCACACTCGCGTTCCAAAGTGTAACTGTTGGCATCGCCGCTCTCGCCGCGTCCGCGCCGGTCCATGGTCCATACATTGAAGTGCTGTTGTAGTTCAGTGAGTGTCGATACCCATGCGGAGTGATCCCCGGTAGTGCCGTGTACCAGTAACAGCGGCATTCCAGTACCACAATGCCAGCAGGCAATGGGAATGCCGTCTTTGGAGGTTATATGTTCCATGGTTATTTAAGTTTTGAATTGAATTGAATTGAGAAGAAAGTAGCACAAAGAAATAATTTAAGCGGGACTATGTCGATAAATCAAGTAATTTTCCTGAAACGATTTAACAGTTTCTTGTTTGGAGCACTACCGCAGAAATTGAATGGTTACTTGATAACAATCCAATGCGGCACAGTTACTCAATTATTTGCAATAGATTTAAAGGCCTTGGCTTTTTATCTTGTCATGACTATATTTTTATCAGTCGATACTGCCTTAGCAACGAGCGAAACAAAACCATTGAGTCAGATTAATCAATATTTGCGGATCAATGGTGAGTTCATGAGCAGTTATGAATCATGGAATTACTTCAGGCCAAATCCGGCGGTTAATAATTCGTATGATTTGTGGGTGCTACGCGCCAGACTTGGGGCGATGCTATCTACGCCCTATATAGATGGTTTTGCACAAGCGCAATATAGTGGTCTTTATGGGCTTCCCAATGATGCGGTTTCCCCCTCGGTTGGTCCTTTAGGACTGGGAGCAGCCTATTTTTTAGCCAATCAATCGGCTAACGCAAGTAATGTATTTCTGAAACAAGGCTATCTTAACTTTAAGTTTAATGATCTGGGCTTGTCAGGCGCCTTCGTGAAAGTGGGGCGATTCCAATTGATAGAAGGTATGGAATATGACTCTGGGAATGAGAAATTCGATGGACTGAAGAGAAGACGTATCGCAAAACGTCTCATCGGCGGATTTAATGCGATTTATGTCGGACGTAGTTTTGATGGTTTCTCGGTTGTCTATGATCGGCCTGATTCTAATATGATAGTCAGTGGGGTTCGCCCGACTCAAGGTAATCTCACCGTTCAGGGACAAAAACAAATCAGCGACATTAATATTCTTTATGCAGCGCTTACCAGCAAAAAAGATGCATTATTACCAGGAACGGAAGGCCGTTTGTTTTATATGAACTATGATGATCAGCGCGATGCGCAGGTCATCGACAATCGTTCGTCAAATGCAAGACCTTCACTCAATCAAGAAAAATTAAACATTCATACCCTAGGTGCACACTTATTGACGCTTCATCAAACGGAATCAGGCAGTATCGATGGGCTATTATGGGGAGCGTATCAATTTGGTAATTGGACTGATCAATCCCATCAAGCCTGGGCAATTGCCGCAGAAGCCGGTTATCAATGGACAAAACTTCCTTTCAAACCGTGGTTACGCGCCGTGTACTATCGCAGCTCCGGCGATAGGAATGCGCAAGACGGCAAACACCAAACTTTCTTTTCTGCGGTTCCCAGCGGACGTCTTTACGCCAAATTTCCGTTTTACAACCTGATGAATATACAAGATGCTTTTATTGAGATCATCGCGTCACCTATGGCAAAAACACAGGTGAACATTAACCTGCATCAGTTATCTCTGGCCAATTCCAACGATCTTCTCTACGGTGGGTTGGGTGCGGCGTTGAACTCTGACGCATTCGGTTATTCGGGAAACGCTTCCGGTGGTCATAGCGATATCGGTCAGCTGGTTGATATCAGTTTTATGCATACCTACAGCAAACAGTTCTCATGGCGGCTTTATTTCGGCCATGCTTTTGGCGGCGATGTTATGAAAAGTATCTACTCAGGTAAAAGTGATGCGAATAACTTCCTGGTGGATTTTAATTTTGTATTTTGAGCGAGAGATATCTTATGACCCTATCCGATAGCACAGACGATCAGTTGTTGAATCCTAAAGAAATGATTACTGCCATTGAATTGATGTTTCGCCGTATGGATAACATCGATGACAATTGCTTGAACGATTTTCCACTGTATTCACTGGGAAATACCAATGCGTGGTTTGTTTCCTCAGGCGGTTCCTGGGTTGGAGGATTTTGGGGGGCGTGCTGGTGGCTGCGTTCAAAAATAACAGAAGCAGCACTCGATCAACGTAAAGCATCGGCTATTTGTCAAAACTTAGCTTCAAAAATCAGTATCGATTCCGGGAATCGGAGTCTGATTTTTTGGTATGGCGCATCACTAGGGGAAATCTGGTTTCGTGACTCCGGTGCACGCTCGCTGACAAAAGAATCTATCGACGCGCTGGTATCGGGTTTTGATCCTTTAATGAATGGCATTCCGCTGGGGACCGCATTGGGTGGTGGCAAAGAAGGCAACCGGCAGATTTCAATCGATAATTTTTCCAGCCTCATCCAGCTCTTGTGCAGCAATAAACAGAAATCCTGTGAAGACATCGCAAAGCGCCATACCGATACACTACTGGCAGCTTTCCAGCAGAGTAATGGTGCATTTCACGCGCACGCGCAGTTTAACGGAAACAACTTAATACCAACAGACCAGCCGGGCTCATGGTCACGCGGTCAGGCTTGGGCTATGCTGGGATTGAGCCGGGCAGCGGCACAATGGGGAGAGCCTTATTTAACTTATGCCACGACTGCCTGTGAATATTGGCGGCACTCCCGTCCGGATCTCTTGCCGCCCAATCGGCTCGGTCATCCATCGCAACTCTGTGATCCTTCTGCAACTGTCATTGCGTCGCTCGCTATGCTTTCACTGGCCCGCCTCATGCCCGATGGAGAGCAATGGCGCATTTATGCGCATCGGCAGATTACCGCAATTATTCGCAGCGAATACTTCACCGGTTCTCAGGAAGACATTAAGCATCCAAAAGACCGGAATAATACGGAACCCGGAATATTCTGGGGATGTTGTTACAAAACCGGACCGGATAAAGAAGAGCTGGTTGAGACGGTTTGGGGTAGTTTTTTTCTAATGGCTACACTTTGCGTGCTCACAGGTTTTATTGAACCGGGCCAGTGTTAAATTCTAATGTTTTTTATTATCTAAGGAAATCAAATGCTACAACAGATAATCATCCACATATTCTCCGGATTTTCTGTCCGAGCTAAGTACTTCTTTCTTACTGCCTTCATCTTCACTGCTTTCCCCTGTGTTGCTGCAGAAGTATCCACGCCGATACTGCTTCATGCGGCTCGGGTTTTCGACGGTCATGAGATCAGAACCAATGTATCTGTTCTGATAAAGAATGGGCAAGTAGCACAGATTGCGCCGCGCGAATCATTTAACGCCAATAACAATGTGAAGATCATCGATCTGGGTGACGCAACCATCCTGCCGGGATTTATCGAATTGCACGCGCATTTATCCTACCAGAATGTTTCAGCTAATACCGTTCTAAGGCATGGGATCACAACCATCCGGGATTTGGGTGGACCGGTACACAAGCCATATGGCGGCACTGGCAGCTTGCGCGTGCTTACTTCCGGTCCGATTATTACCGCACCTCAGGGCTATCCAATTGTAAAACTTGGTGCCACGGATATTGCAGTAGCTGTTTCCACGCCAGAAGAAGCGCGGCAAACTGTTCGCAACCTGATTGAAGCAGGCGCTGTCGTGATCAAGATCGCTCTGGAGCCTGGCGGAGAGGCGGGCGCGCCTTGGTCTTCTCACCACGGTCATACGCACCATGATCAGCCGGATAAAGCACATGGACAGGCGCATCACCAGCCTGCACATAAAGCTTCACATGCAAAACCAAAATGGCCATTGTTATCAGAGGAAACTGCGAAAGCAATTGTCGATGAAGCGCACAAAAATAATCGCAAGGTGTCGGCTCATGTCGCGGAAGTAACGGGTGTGGAAATCGCAATCAATGCCGGGATTGACGAATGGGCACACATACCTTGTGACCTTATCCCTGAACCGTTGTTAAAACAAGCAGTATCGAAAAATGTAAAAATCGTCAGCACAATCGACACCTTATCAAAATGTGCGGGTGTGGCGCCCAATGCTGCCACATGGACAGCATTGGGCGGTGAATTTTTATATGGCGCAGAAATTGCACATCCGGATATTCCCTGGGGTATCGATGTACAAGAGCTGATGTATTTAATGCAGATGGCACGAATGGAGTTAGTGGATGTCTTGCGTGCAGCAACATCAAAGGCAGGCCAGCACTTGGGCATGCCGCTGCTAGGTACCTTACAGTCTGGATCCCCTGCCGATATTATTGCAATCAAAGGCAATCCAATGCACAGTCTGAAACATCTTGAATATCCTGATCTTGTGATTTCTGGCGGTGAAATAATTGTCAATCATTTTTAATTTCTCTGCGCATCGCCACAATAGACTGGCCGCCTGAATCTTCCTCCGCGATGGAAAAAACGATTACTTTATTGCTTCAGAACGCTATTTCAATGCTAAACACTTTCAGTTCATAGTGGTTGGGCATGAAATAGCGTGCCGTTGTGTTTTGAACTCTTTATAAAGCGATTTCACAAAATATTTCGTGAGATTGTTTCTCCTATTTTTTAGCATATCCCATTCCTGGCTATGACAACACATCGGTGATCACATCAATCTGTTGATGGTTGCTGACGCCTGAAATCTGAAACAATGGCTGTCGGCCATTGTTTGGCTCTTTTCCCCGTGGCGAAAAGTGCAGACTTCTCAAATTCTTTGATGGAAGAAGATCAAGTCGTTTGATTTTGTCTTTATTAACGCTCCATTTTTTAAGCTGCTGACTCAAAATACCATTTGATGCGGGTTTTCAGGGCCTCCTATATGGGCGATCCGATAGTTCGTTGCTGGACCAAACCGGAATGCATGATCCTATCGTAACCACGACGTTTGTTAAATACGATAGATCTTATCGGGAGAGTTTACCTAAGTCCTGTCGCTGCAGCATAACCATAATAGCGAATGGCTTTCTCGAGGTGGGGTTCTAGCGGAATGAAATACTTTTCATAATGCCGCCAACGCCCTACCGATTTGTCATACAGGGGTTGCTTTACAGCATCGAAACTCGGTGTGGCGATGACCTTGCGTTGGGCGTGTACGTAAAAATGTTGCGCTTCATCGACCCAATCCAAGCCGACGAAGTTATACATTTTTGTGACATGAGTCTGGAAATCACTCACCAGATCTTCATAACGTAGTTCAAGTACCGGTGTAGTCATGCGCTGCTGCATCGTCTGCCAGAATTCGAATATGGTGCTGTAGAACTTGGCGATGCCTTCCCAAGATAACAAATGAACCGTCAGCGAGGTAAGCGTGAAAGACTGCATGAAACAGCTTAGACAGACATCGCGCGGGTCGCGTACTGCGAAAATGATCTTGGCGTCGGGAAAAATTTCTTTTATCAGTCCAACGTGAATCACGTTGAGCGCAGTCTTGTCCATGAAGACTTTCCTTTGCGCATCTTCCCCAAGCAGTTCACTCGCGCAGCGCCAATAATATTCTCGCAAGTGTTTTAGGCCACTAGCGCCGACAGCCTCCAGCTTAGCGCGAACGCCAGTTGGATGGGGCGCCATCTTTGCAAGTTCTCGCAGCACCAGGGGAATCAACGCTGCTTCATCACTTGTAACCGTCTCCGGATGGGCCGCGAAGACTTGCTCCATCAGCGTCGTGCCAGAGCGATAGAAACCGACGAGAAATACTGGGCTGGGGAGATCGCCATGGGGGCGGCTTTCGGCGCCTGCCAGGACTTCCTTGGTGAACGAGGCTTGTTGAGTGTCAAGCTCGCGGTAGATCGCTTGGCGGTCGATTCGCTCCACCGCAGGTGACTGCACCAGCAGTCCGGCGGCGGTGCGCAGGTGTTCGAACGCATCGTCGTAGTACTTTAATTCGTCTAACACCACGCCCAATTCCAAATGGGCGCGGGCTTTGGTTTCGCCGACGGCAATGGTGATGGCGTGTTCCAAACGCAAGCGCGCCGATGTAACGTCGCCCTGCCGGGCTTGCAATGTGGCGAGTAATATATGGGCATTGGCTTCCTCCGGAGCAAGCTGCACCGCGCGCATAGCGCTTGATATGGCCGCCTCCCATTGTCCAAGGCGCGACAGGCATTGTGCGCTCAGATAGTGCGTCTGGGCCGATGTGCCGGGATGTTGCAGCGCTTCGCAGATGACTGACCAGGCTTCTTTAATGGCACCGGTTTCGTGGAGGGTCAAGGCGATCTCATACAACGGCTGCTGCCGCAACGCGGGAGAGTACTGTCGATTAACATGCTCCGCGGCTCGTAGAAGAAAAGTGATTCCTTCGGAAGTCTGTCCCAGCTTGCACAGTGAGTGGCCGAGTCCCGCCAAAACTAGAGGTGAATTTTTTTGTTGCTCCAACACCGACCGGAAGTTCCGTTCGGCGGTGAAATAGTCGCCGATGCCGAGAGCCCGTTGGGCTTGTTGCAGATAATGCTGTGGGATTGACAATGCTGCGGCGCGAGCTGGCTTGTTGTTGCAACAATGCTTGAATTTTCGGCCGCTGCCACAGGGGCAGGGATTATTTCGTCCAATACGTGTAGACTGCTCCATACAATAAAGATGCACCAATCCCAGGGCGATGGTCGATGGATCCCCGGTGTATAGGAAAAATAAACGCCCTTATTCACCGCGGCTGAATTTACTGGAAAACGGTTTGGTCGTCAACCGCGTGTACTGATCAGCCTCACGTAAAATCCGGGATGGTATGGCTGCAATCTTTACCTTTGCCCTATCATTGACGGGAAGCTTGGTAAATATAGGCGCTCAGTATGTTACTCGAACGAGGCAGGTAAAATATACTATACATCGTGCTCGCAAGGTCAAAAGTGCTACGCTGGAGTTGGATCGGTTCAAGAGTCGAAGACTGCTGGAGGCAATCGGCAATATCTCCCGGCGGAACTTGAACGGGCGTATTATCACAAATTGGAAGAGTCGGCTAATGCAGCTTGACTCAATACAACAAGTCTCCGGGAAAACAGGGGCGATTCTTTGCATTTCTGGATTGCGATTCTATGTAGAACTACTTGTTGATTAACCTGCTGCACTCCATATTTGACACATATTCTATCGACTGCTCTTCTTATTTAGATAATTCAACTTGCTTTGCGATTCTCCGCGGTCTTGCACGAAATTGTTTATTTTGGCTTTACTCAGATGTGACAATTTGTCGCATTGCTAAAAGTAGAGCTTAAGCTGAAAATGATGGTTTGTAGTCTGGATAGTATAATTAGAAAGCAATTTGCATCACTTCAGCCAATCCTAATTCTTCATTGTCCGTACTATTAGCTCAGATCGAATCATGAACATAACTCATTGGTGAGCATCACTATGTTATTAAAAGTCATCACTCAAAGCTTGTTCGCATTGATCGTATTGGTCTGACATCATTTTTTAAAATGCATTGGCGCACACGGTGATAGAGCCACCGCAAATTACAGAGGGAAAGTCGTCAGATAATGATGTTGTTATTACACATGGTTGTGGGGATGGGGCTGTCATCGGCCAGAGTGTTGTTTTTCCAGACGGAGACAGTTCTACGATTGTTGCCAATGGTAATCCTTATACTGGATCGCTCAGGGATTTCCTTCAGAATTGGGGAGGCGTGATTCAATTCGTGCAAGATCGCTCATTATTTAGTGAACAGGATCGAAAAGTGGACGCGAATAGAAATACGATCGGATTTTGGTTTGGTGGTGGCCGATCACTTGCATCATACGCATTCGGACGTATTCCGTTTGTTTCGAGCGCGATACTGTTTCGTGGCTGAATCCTGCGGAGCAGGTCAACAGGTAACGGTGAAACCCTCTGCTGCACAAATTGATCGAGATATGCCCATCATTTTAACGGAACACAAGTGTGGTCACAGCCGTAATTCATAACAATCATACAGCATAAATTTAAGGAAAAGGTACTATGGCACTCACTGAATCTCAACAAACCTCAATCCTCCAACTCACCCAGGCAATGTTTAATGCCACTCCCGGAGCGATATACCTGGAAGCGCTGGGCTCACAAATTACGACTGGGAAATCCTTGGCTGACCTAGCGCAATCTTTGGCGGGAAATGCGTTATTTTTTGGCAAGGATTATGCGGCTGATCTGACACCTGAAGCGTTTGCAAATGCTTTTATTAATGACTTGATTGGTGATAATGCTTCTGCTGACAGTAAATTGCTGGCAACCAATTATATTGTCAGTAAAATGACGGCTGGAGCAACGCAAGGTGAAGTGATTGCAGAAGTTACCAATATTCTGTCTGCTTTTCCCGCAACAGATCCTGTTTGGGGTGCGGCCGCATTAGCGTACAACACGGGAAATGCGACAAAAATTGTCGATAATCTATTGAGTGACACGGTTGCAGCAATCGACAAAGCGTGGGCAGTCGATTATATCCTTGCACAAATGACTAGCGGTCAGACTTTCGGTGCAGTAATCGAATGGGCCATCAATGCATTGGATAGCATCGATCCTGCCAATCCTGCTTGGGGCGATGCAGCGGCTTTGTTTGACAACCGCATTGAAGTATCTCGCTATTACTCAGTTGAAAAAGCGGGTACATCTACAAGTTTAACAACGCTTCAGCAAATTCTGAAAGGGGTCACATCCGATGTTGCCACGATTGCTACGGCCAAGGCTGTGGTCGATAATCTGCTCGGCAATCCCCCCATCAGCCTATCGGATCTCAATAGTAGCAATGGTTTTGGATTATATGGCATAGCGGGAAGTGATGACACGGGTGAATCGGTTAGCGGTGCGGGAGATATTAATGGGGATGGCTTTGATGATTTGATTATTGGTGCACCACATAATTTTGACAATTTCTACTCCGGAGCAAGTTTCGTGGTGTTTGGCAAAGCTTCGGGTTTTAATGCAACGATTCCTTTGTCCAGCTTGAATGGTACTAACGGATTCCGGATCAATGGTGTAGCAGGTGGAGATGCGGCGGGTCAAGGAGTGAGTAGCGCAGGTGATATCAATGGTGATGGCTTTGATGATCTGTTGATTGGCGCACCGATATCTGATGTTCCGAAAAATGATACGGGTTATACCTACGTGGTATTTGGTAAAGCATCGAGTTTCAGTGCTACGATGAATTTATCGAGTCTGGACGGAAGCAATGGCTTCCGTATGTATGTTGATGAGGCCGATCAACTTTTAGGTTGGGCTGTCAGCAGTGCGGGGGATGTCAACGGAGATAGCATTGATGATTTGATTATTGGCGCACCGATTGACGAAAGTAGCTATGTTGTCTTTGGCAAAACCTCTGGTTTCGATGCTAATTTAGATTTGTCCAGCTTGGATGGCAGCAACGGCTTTCAAATGAATGGGTTGGTGGCAGGAGCGCAATTTGGCAATGGCGTGAGTGCCGGAGACATCAATGGCGATGGTTTTAACGACTTAATCGTTGGCGCCTATTACGGAGGAAATGGTACAAGTTATGTGGTCTTTGGTAAAGCATCGGGTTTTGATGCCATGCTGGACTTATCAAATTTAGATGGCAGTAATGGCTTTAGTCTGGAAGGAGAAGCAGAAGGAGACGAAGCCGGTTATTCAGTCGACAATGCGGGGGATGTCAACGGCGATGGGTTTGACGATGTAATTATCGGTGCCAGACAAGCTGATACGAACGGTGTAGATTCAGGTGCCAGTTACGTGGTGTTTGGTAAGGCATCTGGTTTTGAAGCCACAGTGAATTTATCCGATTTGAATGGTAGCAACGGTTTCCGCTTGGAAGGAGGAACAGCAGGAGATCGCGCAGGTAGATCGGTGAGCGCAGCGGGAGATTTTAATGGTGATGGTTTTGACGATGTGATCATCGGTGCCGGTTCCGCCGATCTGAATGGCACAGATTCAGGTGCCGCTTATGTTGTATTTGGTAAAGCTTCAGGTTTTAGCGCTTCGCTGAATTTATTTAGCCTAAGCAGTACCGATGGCTTTTCGCTGAGTGGATTGACAGCAGGTAATTCATTTGGTAAGTCGGTCAGCAGTGCGGGAGATGTTAACAATGATGGATTTGATGATTTGATTATTGGGGCTCCTTTTGCCAATGGCGGTACTCTCAATTCTGGCGCAGCTTACGTGATATTTGGCCATAGTTTTAGCAGTGAGGTTACTGCTTTGAAAACCATTGGAACCGGCAGCTTTGATGTTAATAGTCAGGATGCAGCGGCATTATTGGTTGGGGTTGATATGTTCACAGATTTGATGTAGTGCCCAGTATCTCCATATTGTTTGAACCACACAAATGAAACATTCTGTTTTTAATGCTACTAGCGGAGCTTCGATTTCACCAACGCTTGAAGTCACAACTTCCCGCCAGTTGCTGTCCTGGCTGGCTGAGCAACAAATTTCTATCGCGCTGACAACTTACCAGATTGGCAAATTGTATTTTATCGGCTTGAAGCCCGATAATGCACTTTCGGTATTTGAGCGAAGTTTTAATCGCTGCATGGGATTGTGCTCGACGCCGAATAGCTTGTATATGAGCAGTCAGTATCAGATCTGGCGCTTTGAGAATGTGTTCGAAGCCGGACAACAACAGGATGGTTTCGATCGATTGTACTTGCCGCAGGTGGGTTATACCACTGGTGACTTAGATATACACGATATGGCCGTAGATAGTAATGGCCGACTGGTGTTTATCAACACATTGTTCAGTTGTTTGGCGACCTTGAGTGAAACGCATAGCTTCAAACCGCTGTGGCAGCCAACTTTTATCAGCAAACTGGCGGCGGAAGATCGTTGCCACCTGAACGGTCTGGCGATGAAGGATGGTCAATCAGCTTATGTCACTGCGGTGAGTCAATCTGATGTGGCTGATGGCTGGCGCGATCATCGCACTGACGGCGGCATTGTCATCGATGTAAATCGTAACGAAATCGTTTGTTCCGGATTCTCTATGCCGCATTCGCCGCGTTGGCACAACGGCAAGTTATGGCTGCTCAATTCCGGAACCGGGGATTTCGGTCATGTCAATCTGGATACAGGGTGCTTTGAGCCGGTTTGTTTTTGTCCCGGTTATATGCGCGGGCTAAGCTTTCACGGCGATTTTGCCTTAATTGGTATATCCCGGCCACGCCACAATAAAACCTTTAGTGGCTTAGCATTGGATGACAATCTTAAATCACGTAATGCGGAGGCTCGTTGCGGCATACAGATCATTGATTTGCGCACGGGCGATGTGGTGCATTGGCTGCGCATGGAAGGCATGGTTGAAGAACTTTACGACGTAGTTGCTTTGCCGCATGTGCGCCGCCCCATGGCACTGGGTTTTAAGACGGACGAAATTCGTCGTGTACTTAGCATTGAAGCATAATTCCGTTCCCGATTAAAATATTTTCGAGACAAAAATTTTTCCTAACCAATTTCAGCCATTATCCTGTCTGAGCATAAACAAGGTTTATTCAAAGAAAGAGCAGGCCGCTCTCCAGCCAGTAGTGCAGATATAAACTCCGGCACAAATTAGCAGCAGGGTCGATATCTTGTGAACAAAACGGGACAAACCGTTTCACCGTTTCGGCTACAACTCTTTCCTTTAAAAATGCCATGCCGATGGTCAATATCAGCAGTGCCATTCCTGCCCCGAGTATATACCTGAGGAATCATAGAGTCTTGATCAGGGCTTATCATTCTGTTAAATACTGTCTCCAATTCCATAAGCGCTTTGGTTCGTTCCATAGTCACATGCTTTTGATCTTTGTCTGTCATTAGTGCAAGCAATTGTTGCACTGTCACGTTGTAATAATATTTTCTGCCGTGTTTGAATGGTCGTTCTTCGCCTTTAATACCGGCTTTTAGCATCCGATTAATCGTTGTCGCGCGGCCACAACCTAGTATTCTTGTTATCTGTTTTATATCCATCATAGTTTTTTTCAAGATCCAATCACATTGTTTGTATTGTCATTTTCTTATCATGTCCATTAATCACTGCACGATCCTGGTTATATCGCCAGTTAGCCCCTAAGTGCATTTTTTCCATTCGGTGTTCCCAGTTTCTTTTTTAAGAAATTATACCTTTAAGCCAGCCGATTAATGCTGCGGCAAAATGCCGCGCGGCAATTTGTCGCATTCCCAATTGCATTCGTTTAATTTAACTTGCGTTTAGAGTTTCAACCTCATAAGTGAAAATTATTGTAAGAAAATAATAAGGTATCAAGAAAACGCAGTTATGCCGAGCCAATGGCGCAACGAGGATTGGAAAGATTTCCAATAGTAAGAAATTCATTTCTTACGTCAATCAGCACTACATCTTATTCCGCAGGACTGAATGGTCACATTCTCAGTTCATGCGGAATAAGCAGCAGACAAGGAAAAAATCATGGAACATTTCATAAGGAACACACGCGCCTTTTTTCTACAGATTCTTGGGATATTTTTTGCGCTTAGCATTGGGATAATCTCGCAAAATGTAATGGCGTCAGATAATGATGATGACGACGAACCAACCGAAGATATAGTGCTACGAGGTGACCGGACATGCACGGGTTGTCATGATGAAGGTGCCGAATCAGTACTCGCTATCGGCAAAACAAAGCATGGAACTGTTGCGGATGACCGCGTGCCAACTTGTACAAGCTGCCATGGTAAGAGTATTCGTCACATGGACAGGCCTGAAAAAGTACCGATGCCATCACGCACATTTGGTAAGAATTCGCTTAATCCCGTTGAAGATAGAAATCAAACCTGCTTAAACTGTCACCAGGGCGGCAAACAAATGCATTGGGCCGGCAGTACGCATGCCAATCGTGATGTGGCTTGTACCGCCTGTCACCAGATACACACCGCACAAGACAAAGTACGCGACAGAATTGCTCAAGCGGAAATCTGTTTTTCCTGTCATAAAGAACAACGCGCACAAATCAACCGCCCCTCCCGTCACCCTATCCGGGAAGGAAAAGTTATTTGCTCCGATTGTCATAACTCTCATGGCTCGGCTGGGCCTAGCATGATGATTCGGGACAGCATCAATGACACTTGCTATACCTGTCATATGGAAAAGCGCGGCCCTTTCGTGCGAAACCACCCGCCGGTTCAGGAAAATTGCGCGCTTTGCCACAATCCGCACGGTACGACAGCACCCAATTTGCTAAGAGTTCGCTCGCCATTTCTTTGTCAGGAATGTCATGAGCCCAATACGCATCAGGGCAGCCCGGGAACAATTGATGGTGCTTATCGAAGAAATCTCCTGGCCAGGGGTTGTGTCAATTGCCATACCCAGATTCACGGCAGCAATAACCCTGAGAATGTTCGCCTTGAAGATCTGCTGCAGCGTTGATTAGGGAGAGAGAAATGAATCAATCAACCTGGAAATTTCTTCAGATCCTGTCGGCTTGCTCTTTCTTACTTATCGCTGAAGCAGCCGTATCAAACGAAGATGAAAATCTCAAACGATTAACCAAACCGCAAAGCTCGATTAATTTTGGTGCAGGGTACCTCGCGAATGATAATGCGCGTTTTGGTCAATACAGTGGCCTAAGAAATGAAGGGCCTTATGGTATTTTCAATGTCGATATCACAAAACGCGATGAGAATACCGGTACCTGGCTTAAATTGCTCGGGCGCAATCTTGGATTACAGAATCGCGACATCCGCTTTGAGCATACTAAGCAAGGCCATTGGAGTTACTTTATTGATTTCAGTCAAACGCCCAGATATGAGCCATTTACAGCCGTTACCGCTGTCAGTGGAATTGGCAGCCCACATCTGGATGTTCCAACATCGCCTACAACCGGTGAACCTGCGCAACTGAAAACGGAACGTCAGGCGATATCATTCGGAATGAACCGAGTTCTGCCAGGCAATTTTGAATTGCAGTTCCATTTCCGTAATGAAGAAAAAGATGGATCAAGAATTTTCGGGCGTGGTAATCGTTTGGGAGCACCGATTCCGGGCGTAGTCGGCGGTTATGAGTTTTTGCCCGAACCCATTAATTATTCAACCCGGCAGTTCGGCGGCACCCTCAACTACAACGGTAAGGATTTACAGTTGTCCGGCGGGTATTATGGAACGATGTTTATTAATAAGAATACCGCCTTATATACAACGGGTGGCAGTAGTGCAGGCGGAATCTATGCACCGAATCAATTTTCTCCGATTGCGCTGCCTCCGGATAATCAATCGCATCAGTTGTTTTTATCCGGCGGTTATAGTTTTAATCCAACCACGCGCGGTACGTTCAAGGCTGCTTATACGCGAGCGACGCAAACAGATAGTTTCTTTCCTACGCAATTTCTGGCTCCTGGTGTCGGGAGTAATCTGGGCGGGCGCATTGATACAGCGTTAGTCCAGGCCAGCATTACCAGTCGTCCGTTACCCAAATTATCTGTCGTGGCGAATGTTCGATTTGAAGATCGCGATGATAATACGCCCGTGCTTTTATACAACCCATTGGCAGGACAGTTGGATTTCAACGGAAATCGCTGGAGCGGGCTCAATCATCCGCGTTCATTTAGTACGGTAACGAGCAAAGTAGAAGCCAATTACACGTTGCCGATGAATTTTCGTTTGATCGGCGGTATTGAGTATGAACATTGGGATCGTCGTTGGCAGCCGACTTTTGTCGGTCATCGCGCCAGAACGGATGAAATTTCCTATCGGGCGGAGCTACGGCGTACTTTGTCCGATACCGTGACAGGATCGATTGCATACATACACAGCAATCGATTTGGATCGCCTTTTATCTCGACCATGACTGCGACGGGTGATCCTTACTTCAACACGATTGCACCCATCAATCTTTCTGATCGCAATCGTGACAAGGTGCGCTTATCGCTCAACTGGGAGCCCATTGAACCCCTGTCATTGCAAGTCATGGTCGACGAATCATTCGATAATTATGGGCATCGTAGCGGCTCAAACCTGGGATTACAGAATGGTTCTGCAAGAAACTATTCATTGGATGCCGCGTATACAGTCTCGGAGAACTTGCAAGCAGTGGCGTGGTTTTCACGCAATGAAACTTTTATTGATCAAGCTTCAAGAAATTGGAGTCCTGCGGATGGTTCTCGTGAAATTTGGTCGGCTAATCTGCAGAATATTGGCACTTCATTTGGAGTCGATATCAATGGAAAACCAACTGAGAAACTAGAAGTTGGAGCGAGTTTATCGCAATCTTTTATTGCTGATAAGTTTAAGCAAAAAACAAGCGATCCAGCGACTTATTCAGTACCCAATATCTCAACCGGGCTTAGCAATTTGAGACTATTTGCAAGATATACCTTGCGGAAAAACTTCAGTCTGCATCTGGATTATATCCTTAATCGCTTTAAAACCAATGAGTGGACATGGAATCATTGGACCTATACCGATGGCACTCGATTAACACAGGATACGAATCAAATCGTCAATTTCATCGGCCTTTCCGCACAGTACACTTGGCAATAACAATTACAAGGATTTTGCTCGTCCCGATAATCACCGAGTTATTTTTTAAGTATTGAAACTCAATCTACCGGATGGCATAACTGATTTAATTTGCGATAGGACTAATAAGCGATATCAACGCATCCAGCGCCAATAAATAAGCTAACTGGTTCTCTTTTGTTCATGAAAACATTCTGTCGATTTTAACTGTAGTATCGATTAATTTCTTCGTATTTTCCGGCAGTCCTGAGGTGCGACAATTTGTCACATTGTTTATTTTATATGTTTCAGTATAGTGTGAATCTCAATGTAAAAGCCACCCTTGCCGCAAGGTAAGTCCGGAAAGCCAACGGGTCTCTTTATCGAGATAGCCGGGTTGCCATCCCACGAATGATGGGAAGTAACTGGAACCGGAACGTAATAAAATCACCCAATCGACTCCAGATCATCATTCATTAAAGATACGCCGGAAGCTCTCTTGATAATTTTGTAAGCAGGCAACGGTGGAGTGTAATTTTTTATGTAGTGTCTCAAATATTTGGAGAAATGAAAATGCGAAAAAATTCATATAGTAAGAAAACAAACACGCTGGTTTCCGCAGCAATTATTTCTGCTGCCTCTCTGGTTAGTGCCAATGTATACGCAGCGGGTGCAGTATCAGCATTTCAACCTTGGGCTGCTGGTAACGACCTTTTTGCAGGGAGTAGCATTTCCGCAGCCAATTCTGGCCTGAAGAGTTCCTACTCAGACAGTGTCGGTTTAGCCTATTCCGCCTGGGCTCACACGGGTGACTGGTTCTTATTTAATAACCATGACTTAGCTGATGTCACGCTAACCGTTTCCGGAGATTCAGGTTTTGTTCCAGGCGTAACCGTCTGGGCGACCGGCGGATCGCAATTTGATGGCGGAACAGCAGCGTATGCTGCTGATGGTTTTAGTTTGGCAGGATTTGAAACGCCCCATTCATTTAATGCAACAGGGGCGATTGGGGATACGGGTACGCATTGGATGGCGAATGGTGAGGGTGGCAATGTGTTGGAAACACTGGGCTACGCAGTTTCCGGCGCTTCGCATGCGGCTGGAACCACTGGCTGGGGTGAGAGTGTTATTACCGGAGCCAATGATGTGAGTCTAACAAATACTTTTGAAAATGGCGTGAGCGGTAGTACAGGCGCGCACACTGCTTCGCTCGTATTCAATGATTTAGCAGCGGGCTGGTATGCCGTGTATGTTGGCGGCACTGATAAGAATACTGCAGGTGGTTTGTATGACTTAACTGTCAGCGCAGTACCCGAGCCAGAAACCTACGCGATGCTGTTGGCAGGCTTGGGCCTTGTTGGCTGGCGCATGAAGAAACAGCACAAAGCGTTGAATATGGCTGCAGCTTAATTAGCGGTGACGCGGTAGCAGAAACAGGGCGTTTCGTCGAATCGCTCTGTTTCTTTGCCGGGAAGAACAATTTAACCTGGTTGCAAGAAGAATTCACGCAATATTAGTACAGTGCATCATGTTTGATAGAGAACTATTAACACCTACTCAGAAAACGCACAAACATACTGATGTTCCTTGGCGCACATGCTGGGTAGCGAGGAATGTGAGGAGTATTATCATGCTAATCGATATAAAAAAAATCATCAATACCTTAACCAAGGTATGCTGTCTTACCATTTTTACTGGTTCGGTTTTGCAGGCTGACAGTTTCGGACCTATTCCCATGACACTGAAAGGTGCGCCGGTTCCCGAAGTGCCCGGCTTGCTGGATGGCCCGGACCCCATCATCATTAACAAGGAAAAAGCGATCGCACTCGGCAAGGCCTTGTTTTGGGATATCAATGTTGGAAGTGATGGCGTGGCCTGTGCGACTTGTCATTTCAATGCCGGTGCGGATGGGCGCATTAAGAATCAGATTGCGCCGACCGGTAGAGATAGCGACTTGCCTAAGGAATTTTCGCTTGGCCGTGACGGAACTCCGCGTGGGCCCAATACCGCCTTAAAGAGAAGTGATTTTCCTTTTTTTCAAACCAATGATCCGCTTAGTGACGCAAGTGTTCCGGTTTATAGCAGCGACGATGTTGCAGGTTCTGCGGGTACCTTTGGAGGTGCTTATCATCAGGATGTCAAATTGTTTCAGGGGAAATATGATAATTGTGAGCGTAGCGCTGACCCGGTTTTTCATGTCGGGGCAATAGGCGCGCGCAAGGTTACGCCACGCAATGCACCGACTGTGATCAATGCCGTTTTCAATTTTCGTAACTTCTGGGACGGCCGCGCCAACAATATCTTTAATGGTAGCAGCCCATGGGGAGACCGTGATCCCGATGCCGGTGTCTGGATAAAAAATAGCGATGGCACCGTCACCAAGCAACGCTTACGGCTCATCAATTCCTCTCTTGCTTCCCAGGCGGTCGGACCGCCTATGGACGTCATCGAAATGACTTGCCATGACCGCACTTTTCCCGATCTAGGGCGTAAATTGCTGAATCGCAGACCACTGGATCAACAAAACGTGCACTGGAACGATAGTGTACTTGGCGGCTTAGCACTCAGTACTAAAGACAATCTACAGAAAGGATTAAATACCAGCTATTATCAATTGATTAAGGAATCATTCAATCCCAAATACTGGAGTTATAACCGCATTGGCCAATTCGGCTCTTCGCGACCCAGCTCTGGGAAACAGAGTTGGGCTGCTTATCGGCAGGTCGAAGCGAATTTTGCCATGTTTTTTGCACTTGCGGTTCAGATGTATGAGTCGACTTTGGTCTCTGATGATTCTCCCTTTGATCAAAGTGCTGTTGATGAGCACGGTACTCCCATTGACTTAAGCGAATCAGCACAGCGGGGGATGGATGTTTTTCGTGATTCGCATTGTGCACTTTGCCATATTGGCCCAAACTTTACTTCATCAGCGGTCGTGACGAATGGAATTTTGCAAAAAATCAACCCGCACGCTTTCGGAAATTCTTCTTTCCGGATCAGTACCACGAACGTTGTAACCGCTTTATCTTTAACCGGCGGCATGATGTTTCAAGATACTGGTTTTTCCGGTACCGGTGTAACGTCACTAGAAAATGATATTAGTTTGGGTGGTACCGATCCATTCGGCAATCCGTTATCGTTTTCCGATCAATATATGCAGCTTTTGGCAGGTAATAACTCCGGGATTGTTGATCCCTATGTGGCAGATGTACGGCCTTGTGATTTGGATACACCTATTGCAACTGATCGTGATGCACCCCATCCGTTATTATTTACACGCGCGGATGGAATACGGAAACAAACACAGGGCACCGCTGATTGCTTTAAACCAGAAGGCACCTTCATTCCAACGGTTGATGCAGTTTTGGAGGAGTTAGAGAAACCGGATAGAAGGCGATTTTTGAGTGCCGCTAAGGGTTCATACAAAATTCCAACCTTAAGGAACATTGAACTGACAGGGCCTTTTATGCATAACGGCGGCATGGCCACATTGGATGAAGTATTGGAGTTTTATATCCGGGGAGGTAATTTTGAAACTCCCCCCAAAGAATTTGGCAAGATTTTCGCACTGGTTGACGTGCGATTTTCAGCGGAACAACGTGAAGATTTGCTCAATTTTCTAAAAAGCTTAACCGATGAGCGCGTACGCTTTGAAAGGGCACCCTTTGATCATCCTGAGTTGCTTGTTCCTCATGGCCACACAGGAGATAACGTTGCAATTCCTCAGACTAATGCCATTAGTGAAACGCTTGCGGCAGATGAATTCCTGCTGATTCCCGCTGTCGGGGCTGAAGGGAGAACAGAGCCAGTGCAAGCATTTGATCGCTATTTAAAGTCACAAAGCAATGCTAATTGATAACAAATAATTCTCCGGCTTTGCCGTAGACAATTCTATTATTATATTTTCATCCGCCTACGCCCCCTAGTTAAGTACATAGCTCTTAACTAGGGGGCGATCTATTCTATTAAATTATTTTATAATCAAATACATGCGACAATTTGTCGCATTGACTCATTGTGCATTCAGAGAAATAATACTGTTGTGCTGGAGGCAATTAATGCGCTCTATCACGTAAGGCGCAAAATTCTTTTGCGCTATTTCTATAATAATTTTATTTAATAGGTCTTTCATGAAAAACACATTCAAATATGCACTGCTGCTCGTTGGCATGACTTCGCTGCCGGCCATGGCACATATCGGCTACGGTGGCCGTGATTTTGGTACTTTCACTGGCGCGCCGGGGGCAACGAGCACAATTACAAATCAGTCATTTACCGGTAATTTTGGTTGGATTGATGGCACGGATGCCGATTGGGGTGATTCTCACAGAGTGAGGGCATACGATTTTCATTTGACAGGTGATGCAGATGTGAGGATTACATTCAGTGGCCAATCTTTTGTTAATTCGAGTGGCGCTACTGTGCTTGGCGACACTAACCCCGGTTTTTCTCTTTACCGCGGGCTCGCCCATATTTCTCCGTTTGCTGCGGATCATGACTTTGCTGCGGGATCCATTGCTATCCGCGATGCGGTAGGCGGTATTGGCTTGACCGAAGGTTCATTCAGAGCATTGACCGATTGGAGCATCACCAACGATAACAATGATCCTGCAAGCGTATTTACCTTCATCGGTTCCGCCTATGACGGCAGCAATATCGACTACGGTAGCGGCGTTATCCCCGGTGCGGATGGTTTAGCGGATCACATGGTCTCGCAAGTCTTTCATTTGACAGCGGGCGATTACTCGATATTTGTGGGCGGTACGGATTATTTCAGTCAAAGTGTTGATCCTCGGCCTGCATATGGCTTAACGGGTGTGGTGTCTGTAGTGCCGGAACCAGAAACCTACGCAATGTTGCTGGCAGGATTGGGTTTGTTGGGTTTCAGCGCCAGACGCCGCAGTGTTTAGTCTGAACAGTTAATTCTGTAAAACAGCTCTCGGTTTACTTGCAAGAGCGGGGTCTTGTATTGCGCTATTTATCTCCTATGCCTGATACAAGACTCCCTTTCTACAATGCTTATCGCTTAAGAAAATACTAATCCTCGATCTTTCTTTAACACACGTTCCGCCGCACTGGAAACGATTGCAATTGTAATGATTTTCCCCCTTCCTTTTAGTTTTTCCAAGGTGTGACAATTTGTCACATTCTCAGAGTAATTGCCCGTCTCTATCATGCAATGCTACTACGAATGTGAGCAAATAAAGTGCATAAGGTACTGACTGTATATAGGTAAGGTTTACTATGGCCATCTAATTAAAAATGGAATTAACAGCCGGAACAAAGTAGTTAACTCTAATGGATATCAATTGAAAAAATGAAAAACAGAAACTACAGCTTTAACAAAAAAAATCTACTGATTTTACTGATCTTATGGCAAGGAATTAGTTTTAGTGCCTTTGCCCACGAAGGCGAAGATCACTCGGGATCAACTACTGGCGTGCCAGGATTGCCAGATTGCCAAATATTGGCAGCAGCTCGGTTGTTTGATGGCATTAATTTTCCACAAGAAAATATGGCGGTACTCATTGAAGCAGACAAAATTAAGCAGGTAGGTACTTTGACTGAGTTAAGCGGCTTATGTGCCAATCAGACTAATTTGGGTGATTCAACAATTTTGCCTGGCTTTATCGAGCGACATGGTCATATTACCTTCCAGAGCGTTAATAAAAAAATCGTATTGGAAAACGGTATAACTACAGCTCAGGATGTCGGGGGGCCATTAATGCCTACTGAGGGTGGTCAAGGTACATTGCGATTATTGAGCGCAGGACCTATTATTCAAGCGGTTAATGGTTATCCGCTCAATATTTTCGGTGGTGATAGCGGCTTTGACAAAATTGGAATCACTGTTTCATCAGTAACCGAGGCCGAAACAGTCGTGCAGGAATTGGTAACTGGCGGTGCATCCGCTATTGTTATTTCTCTGGAGCCCGGTGGTGAACCAGGTAGACATTGGATGACTCATGGCAATCCGATTCCGGCTACCCCGTGGCCGATGTTATCTGTAGAAATAACGCAGGCTATCGTGACTAAAGCGCATTCACTTGGAAAAAGGGTATTGGCTTTTGTAGGCGAGGAAGCTGGTTTGACTCGTGCACTGGATTCAAATGTTGATGAGCTGGTGCATATGCCATGTGCTGAAATCAGTGATGTATTATTGCAACGAATCAAGGATGAAGGGGTTACAGTTGTTACCACGCTTGATACGCATTCGACATGCGAGCATATGTTTGCCAATGCAGTTAGTCTTGGTATGAAAGGCGCTAAAGTTGTTTACGGTTCTGAAATAGCCCATGATGATGTGCCTTGGGGGATTAATGGCCAGGAACTGCACACGATGCTCCATGCGCTCAGCGGTGAAACAATTGATTTCACCGATGTCGTCAATATTCTTAAAGCTGTAACCTCTAAATCTGGTGAGGATTTAGGTATACCCGGGCTTGGTACGTTAACCCCCGGAGCACCGGCTGACATTATTGCAGTTCGAGGAAATCCATTTGAGAAATTCAAAATACTGGAATATCCGGACTTGGTTTTGTCTGGCGGACGCGCAGTCGTCAATAAATTTATCAGCCACTCTTCCGAAGCAGAGATCAATTGTTTCTTTAATTGGGCTGAAGGTAAATATTCCGGGGCTTTGGCACCCTCGGGCGCAACCACAAAAATTTCCGGGGTTTACAGCTACCGCCACTATCCGGGTACTAAAGCTTATTTAGGTGTTTCCTCGGCAGACCATCATCTGTATTACATGAATGAAGATGATGGCCAACTGCACGACCAGGGTTTGTTGGTTAATTGGCTGCCGGTATCCGAATGTAATTAGTCATTAGAACGAAGTAGAGATAAAGAGTACCCGAACCCGAAACTTGGGCGATGTTGCTGGCTGGTTTGGGTTTAGTCGGCAGGTGCTTTAGCAATCGAAGCCGCGAGAAATCCAACGTGGTTGCCGGATAAATAAGCGCATCGCATTTAAATCCATCGGGATTGCTTTCTGATTGGAGTCCCTGAAACAACAACGGCATCCAAGTGGATGCCGTTGTTGTTTCAATTAATAGTGCTTAGAATCGAATATTGTATTGAACATAGAAAAGGTCGGCGGAGATTCCTGGCCGTTGTTTCTCTAGATAATTGCCACTAAACAGCTTTGAATAACCAACCAATACATCTTGATGACGGCTGACATGGAAGTTTGCACGAAAATCTATTTCATCTCCGACATGACTGCCTGATTGGCCCGTTGGATCTCTCATGGTGGCTAAACCAGAAGCGTTATATAAATAATCAGTATTATTTGCCAGATAGAATCTATGGTACTGGGTAATAAACGTAAACCATGGCATTGGGTGTAAGGTAAATTGTGCATTGATGTCATGGATATTTTGACGCCCTACACGATCCAGGAAGCCCATATAGTAATGGCCAAAAGGAAAGAGCTGATTAAATGTATTGCTTCTGCCATCATTGGACTTACTATCACCGGATGCAAAATCATAGCGTATCCAGGCTTGTGGATTCATCGGTAAGGGTAAACGATAACCCACACCGCTCGCTACTGCAAAGGCGGAAACATCCAGATTGGACCGTTGACCAAACTGATACATACCTTCCAGTTCATACAAGAAACTGTCGATATTTCCAACAAATCGACCACCCAAGGTATGGAGGTTTGAGTTTCCTTGCAGAATATTACCCGCTAACACATTGGCTGAACTAAGATTGCGGTTGTTATCCAGGCTAAGGAAATAGAGATCAATTAAGTGACCGGGTTTAGGCCGGTGAGTGGCCCAAAGCCCATAAAAGTTTTGCTGTGTATCCCAATTATCAACATTGCCTTTTTCGATAACCATTGGACGCATCCAGAATGCATCAACATCCCACCCCGGTGTGCGCCAGAAGGCTTTTACACCTTGGAAAGTTCTTCGTGTATTCACCCAATCCAAAGTAGAAACCAATCTTTGCGAGCCGTATAATAATTCTTGCCGTCCTACACGCACATAAACCGGCCCATTATTAACACTGGCGACCTTGATATCGGTAAACAGATTGAGTATGTCTGCATGATTTCTATCCGTTACGAGTGGCGGTAATTCAGAGCCGAAAGCACGCGCATCGATACCTTCTGCAAATAAACGCACTTTGTCTTTGTACCATAAGTCCGCGTGGAATCGCGTACGTAACATATGGAAGTCATTATTTGTACCGGCTGCATTTAAACGGCTATCCGTCTCATGCGTGTAGCGGTACCAGAAATTACCACCTAAAGAAAGCAACCAGTCGTTGCCGAGATCCATTCTCTTGATTGGATCAAAGAAATCTTTTTCATACCCTGCTGTATCCAGATACCGAAAATCAATGTCGTATGCTGATGTCGGTAGCAGTGCAAATGGCGCATAAGGGGCAACAGGAGGTTTCTCACGCTTGTTGCCGTTGATCATTTCCCAGAGTGAATAATAGCCGGGACTGGTTGGGGGCATAATAAATGAACCAGGGCGCGGCATTGGTGTGACGGGCGGAACTTTTGACCTGTCATAGTCCCCACTGGGTGCACTGGTTCCAGCTGGAGCAGCTGCAGTGGTTGTTGCTGCCGGTGGATTTGTATTTGCCGGAGCCGGAGCCTGCGTCTGTGTTTGTGCCTGTACCTGAAAAGCCAGGCACGTCATTCCCAAGCAGCATAAGCCAACTTTAAATAGCCATTGCTGCGAGCTTTTTACCCAATGCACTTTTAATTCAGCGAAAAACTTTGCTGAAAAAGGAAAAATGCTTGATGAATTCATTACGGAACTCCTGTTGTATGAACGTTAACGTTGTGATTCGAGAGTCATGCTGTATGAAAAAAGGTTTTCAGCTTACTTTCTCTCAGCAAAACACTTCTTAAGGTAGGACATTGTTTTCTTAAATAATCTAGGCTCGCATTATAAGCGATAACAATTTAGCTTAAACCTCCTATTTGCCACCTTTGTCAGTATTTATTCTGATAAAAATCTAATTCTTTAATGAGTTATAGCCAAATGTAATAAATATCAGTTATATAAATGATCGGTATTGATCAATATCAAGAAAATATACTGTGTTGTAAAATAGTGACAGAGAAATTTTTATTGCTGATTGCGGGGAATGTGAACAACAGTTTGAATGAAATGCTTATGGATTCAGTTTAACAGCCAAACCGAGTGCTTTAATTTTTTCACCATATGCAATTAACCATGATTCAGTCACTTGGGATAATTGTGCCGCTTCAGGTTGTAAAGATGGGCGCGCGATTCCGTACAATAAGACGCCTTTGAGGGATAACCCTTCATCTTTTAGACTCGAGATAAACTTAAGATAAGCATTAGTTTCCTGTTCGCTAGGTGGTTTTCCATTGATTTGGAACACGCAGGTCTGTAGCCAGGTGGGGCAGAGCGGGGTAGCAATTTGTAGGTGATGATGAATTTTCTTTAAACTGATTCTTGTATTATTGATGCGCAGCCTTTCTTCAGCGAGTACGCGATCAAACTTAAACCAAACCTCCCCATTGAGCTGAGCCATCCGTTTTAGTCCCGCTTGTACCGATTGCCGATAAATTAAGCTGCCATTTGTAATCAACACCAGCTTCAAATCTTTTAGCGCATTAAAATCCTTCAGGATGCTGCCGATCAACTCGATGACTGGTTCAAATTCTTTCGCACTGGTAGGCTCACCATTGCCCGATATGGCAATATCGTGAATTTTTTTGGCTCCCGGCGGCACATGCTTTTGCATGAAATCGCCATCCACTAATTCATGTAGGAAAGACCGTAATTCACTTTCTAATTTATTTAGGTCAATGCGTGGTGCCGAACCCCGTTTAAGATCCGGCACCTGACAATAAACACAGCGCCAGTTACATGCATTATTCGGATTCAGATTGATGCCGATTGAAACACCGCCCGCACGCCGTGATATCACCGGATAAACATAAGTAAGCCCAGCGCTATCACGACTGTGATCAGTCGTATTCAATCGTTTAGAATCGGATTGCAATGTTACAATTCCACATATTTATTTCGCGCTATTAAAATTGTACGTATGTTAATCACACGCAAGCTGGAATTTGATGCGGGCCATCGCATTTCGACGCACAACAGCCAGTGCCGTCATTTGCATGGTCATCGCTATATGATCGAAATCACCCTATCGGGTAACATTATCGCCGACGAAGGCGTTGCTGAGCAAGGCATGGTCATGGATTTCTCAGAAGTGAAGCGCATTGCCAAATCCGTGCTAGTTGATCAATGGGATCATGCATTTCTGGTTTATTCCGGTGACACGGTGGTATTGCAATTTTTACAATCACTCGAAGGTCACAAAACGGTTGTGCTGAATGTACAACCAACAGCTGAGAATCTGGCGCTCATTGCTTTTGATATTTTAGATGAAGCTTACCAGGATATCTATGGCAATCATCTTCAATTAGAGCAGGTGCGATTGTTTGAAACGCCTAATTGCTGGGCTGATGCATTGCGTGGGACACATTAACTTCTTGAAGATCTCCTAATATATGTTCATTGATTCGCATTGTCATCTCGATTTTCCTGATCTTGCAGCAAATTTGGATGAATTGTTGCTTAGAATGCAGGAAAATCAAGTGACTCACGCACTGTGCGTGAGTGTTAATTTGCCGCATTTCCCTCGTGTACGGGCATTAGCCGAAGCACATGAAAACTTATTTGCCTCTGTTGGAGTTCATCCGGATTATGAAGATCAGATAGAACCGGAAGCTGATGAATTAGCGGATCTCGCCAACCATCCCAAGGTCATTGCCATTGGTGAGACTGGCCTGGATTATTTTCGTCTGACTGGAGATTTGGAATGGCAACGAAAGCGCTTCCGCCAGCACATCCGCGCAGCACGCAAAGCGAATAAACCTTTGATCGTTCATACGCGTTCTGCCGCTGCGGATACGTTACGGATTATGCAAGAAGAGGGGGCTGATGAAGTGGGGGGTGTGATGCATTGCTTTACTGAAAGCTGGGAAGTTGCGCAACAAGCGATAGCAATGAATTTTTATATTTCATTCTCGGGCATCGTGACATTCAAAAATGCCGTGGCATTAAAAGAAGTCGCTAAGAATATTCAATTAAATAGAATGCTGATTGAGACAGACTCACCCTATCTTGCGCCGGTTCCTTTTCGTGGCAAGCTGAACCAGCCCGCATTTGTGCGTCATGTGGCAGAAGAGATAGCCCAATTGCGCGCCGTGACTATAGAGGAAATTGCAGTTGCAACCACTGATAATTTTTTTAACTTATTTAAAGTGAACAGAAATGGATGACATGCCTGCTAATTCGCGATTCTTATCTGTTTTAATTGCAGCAATTGTTTTCTTCTTACCGATAAACAGTATTGCTGGTGTGCAAGATGATTTTTTCTGGGCTGTCGACAAAGATAATTTATCTCAAGCATCCGAATTAATTAAAAAAGGCGCTAACCCTGATGTTCTGAATGCAGAAGGGTACACGCCGCTCATGGTTGCAGCAAAGACCGGTAATCTGAAATTGGCACAGCTTCTGATCGATGCCGGTGCGAAACTCAATATCCGCAACAAACTGGGCGAAACAGCCATTATGTTGGCCAGCTATCAAGGTCAAACTGAAATGGTGAAGCAGTTCTATATCAAAGGAGCGGAGATTAATCACAGTGGGTGGAATCCTTTACTTTATGCTGCTTCAGGCGGGCATGTGGATACGATTCGATTACTTTTGAATGCGGAAGCTGATATTAACGCGACTTCAGATAATGGAACTACTGCATTGATGATGGCGGTGAGAGGGAATCATTTGGATGCAGTTTCATTATTACTTCACAATGGCGCAGATCCCGGTATCAAAAATGAGCAGGGTGACAATGCGCTGAATTGGGCGGAAAAAAGAGATCACCAAGCTATCGCAAAATTACTGAAGAGCCATGGTTTATCAAAGTAAATCTTTTGCCCGATAAAGTTATTGTGCACCGCTCATGAAGTTACTGCATGGAAAAGTCGCCATAGTTACTGGCTCATCGAGGGGAATCGGTGCGGAAATCGCGCTTACTTTAGCTAACGCCGGGGTTAAAGTTGTCATCAATTATCTACAAAATGAGTCGGCTGCCGACGAGGTATGCGCGGCAATTACAAGTGCTGGTGGTGAATGCGTGGCGGTGCAAGCCGATGTGAGTAATTCGGATGAAGTACGAAAACTATTTGATGCGACTTTCGAACATTTTAAGCAAATCGATATCCTCGTGAATAACGCCGGAATACTGCTGTTTAAGGAAATAGCCGAAATCCGAGATGATGAGTTCGACCGTATCGTTGATGTCAATATCAAGAGCGTTTTTTATACACTGCGCGAAGCGGGCACAAGACTCGCAGACCATGGGCGCGTGGTGAATATTTCGAGTACGGTGACGCGCCTGATGCTGCCGAAATACGGCGCGTATGCTGCAACTAAAGCCGCCGTCGAGCAAATGACGCGAATTTTCGCCCGCGAGGCGGGAAAAAGAGGCATTACGGCCAATACCGTTTCGCCGGGTCCGGTCGATACGGAACTATTCCGCGCAGGAAAAACCGTAGCGGATATCGAACGCATGGCGGCGATGGCTGCGCTGGGAAGGCTTGGCAAACCGGATGATATCGCCCAGGTTGTGTTGTTTCTGGTCAGTGACGAAGCCCGCTGGATCACGGGACAGGATATTGGCATCAATGGCGGAATTATTTAATGGATAGGAATGGAGGGTCAAATGCGTATCGGGGTGCCTAAGGAAATTAAAATTCATGAATCCCGTGTGGGTTTGACGCCAACGGCGGTGCGTGAGCTGAGTGCGAATGGCCATCAAGTGATGGTTCAGAAGAATGCTGGATTCCAGATTGATTTAAGCGATGACAAATATCTGAGTGCTGGCGCAGAGATTGTGGAGACACCGCAGGAGATATACGCCAAAGCCGACTTGATTGTCAAAGTTAAAGAACCGCAGCCATCCGAGATTCCATTATTGCGCGAAGGGCAGGTGTTATTCACTTATCTACATTTGGCGCCCGATCCTACACAAACTAAAGGTTTAATCGATTCAGGGTGTATCGCCATAGCCTATGAAACGGTCACCGACAGCTTCGGCAGTTTGCCGTTACTCGCACCGATGAGTGAAGTGGCTGGCCGCATGGCGATTCAGGCGGGCGCACATGCGTTGGAGTTGGATCAGGGCGGTCGCGGTATGCTGCTCGGCGGTGTATCCGGCGTGCCTGCCGCCCGTGTTGTGGTCATTGGCGGTGGTGTTGTCGGCACCAATGCTGCCCGCGTCGCAATGGGCGTAGAAGCCCATGTGACTGTGCTGGATAAATCCATTCACCGGTTACAGCAACTGGATTTTCAGTACGGCTCAAGAATTAACACCGTTTTCTCGACGGTGGATGCCGTGGAAGAGTACGTGGCCACAGCGGATTTGGTCATCGGCGCTGTGCTGGTTCCGGGAGGAGCAGCGCCAAAATTGGTCAGCCGTGAGCTGGTCAGCCGTATGAATCGCGGTGCTGTGCTGGTCGATGTCGCGATTGACCAAGGTGGTTGCTTTGCTACTTCCAGGCCCACCTCTCTCGCCGATCCTATTTTTACCGTGGACGGCGTGGTGCATTATTGCGTTTCCAACATGCCCGGCGCAGTCGCGCGGACTTCTACTTTTGCGTTGAATAACGCAACCTTACCGTTTGTTTTGGCACTGGCCAATAAAGGCTATCACAAAGCGCTGACAGATGATCCGCACTTGCGCAACGGCCTGAATGTTTATCGTGGGCGGTTAACGCATGAAGCGGTGGCGCGTGATTTGGGTTTGGTGTATATGCCTGCGCTGGAGCTATTAGCAGCTCGTTGAAAAACTACCTGCGTAGTTCCAAGTTTTAAGCACACAACGCAGCGGTTAGTGATTTAACTTCTTCTTCCGATTCTGCAAGGATAGCGTCCAGTGCTTGTTGATTGGCTAATCGATCAAGCTTAGTTAAGAAATCATCCCTCGCTTGAGTCAGTGCCGGAGCAAAAGGCGATTTTACCGGTGCAAGTTGATCAGCAAGCAGCAGTGTGTCTCCCAGCGTAGCGGGTGGAAAAATTAAAGAACCCTGCCAGAGATGCGCAATGGCATCAGCAACAGGTTCCGGTACTGAAAGCGCATTGAGAATAGCTGTGCTAATCTTTATTTCACACGCAAGCTCGTCATCCTCGTCTAAATCGTCATCGCTAACCCATGAATTGGCGATGTTTCCATCAATCAAACCCGGATAGGCTTTTTCACGCGATAACAAGTAGAACCAGCTAATTTCATGGATGATTCCAGCAAACATTGCGGTATCAGGATCCTGATGGGAAATTTTACGGGCAATCACCTGAGCGAGTGCAGCTACATGGGCTGAATGTTTCCATAACTGAGCGACCAATTCGCTTTTTGATTGCGTTCCCGCAAGTTGCTGCGTAATCACAGCCATCGCTAAATTTCGAACGGTACGAAGCCCTAAAAGGGTGACCGCTGAACTCACACTGGTAATCTTTTTCCCGGAACGATTAAAAACGACAGAATTGGCGACCGCCACGATCTTTACTGATAAGAGGGGATCGGCCTGTATCAGCCGAGTCACAGCATCGAGATCGCAATCCGTGTCTTCAAGCATTTTTTTGATTTGGAGGGTGGCCGTCGCCGAAGTGGGAAAGAATAATTTTCCTCGCTCGACTTCATCAGCCAGCGCACTTAATAACACTCGTTTTTCCATCAACACCCCCGTTGCTTTAAACCAATCTAGGATTTTTCCATTAAAAATTTTACCCTGCTGCGTTGCTTCGTCATTGAAATAATAGAGCCGACAATCTAGGTCTTTTTGTAAGGTTGACTGATGCCTATCGGTTCCAAGAATTCAGCACGAAACATTTTGCCGGGATGTATGGGTTCTCTATCGGTTGGGATATACATGGGAATAAGGTTTTGTAGGGTGCCAATAAGCAAAGCGCATTGCACCCTACGCGGGCTTTGCATTCCTTCGAATGAAAAGTACCTGACGTAACGCCTCAGATTATTACATTACCTGCATCTATCAGCTTATTCAAGAAAATCTCCAGTGATTGGGTTGCGTCCAACTGGTGTTGTTTTCTTGTTAACAAATAATTAACACTTCAGGCTTTATATTGCCAGCCCAGTCAGAAATTAGCGCGATTTAGTTTCTCTGAGAAATCTCGGAGTATCTCAAAACCCTCGGGATGCTGAAAATGGTCAGAGATATTTGATTGGAAAAATATTTGTTCTTACATACTGAAAGGGAATTTGAATGAAAAAGATTTTTGATGAAGTGAATGTCATTTTGCGTATTTCTGTGATTATTTTTGGTATCGCTGTAACACCTCAGGTTTTTGCACACGATGCAGCCGCCAAACGGATCAAAGAATTAGAAGAACGCTTACAGACAATGCAGAACGGCATGCAAGCGATGCAAAATGGTATGCAAGCGTTGCAAAGTGAATTGGAAAAAGTACGCACAGAATCTAGTCAAGTAACTCAGAAGATTGAACATATTCAACAGAAAGAGAAAGAAAATCTGGCCGAAGAAGAGCAAGGGGGCCGTAAAGGCAATATGGTATTCTTCCGCGGTGGTTTTGCGCATAGCTCGCAACATCGCGATGGCCTTGTGTTTCATAGTGATGTTGTTCCCGCTGGTGCACAGGATCGGCCTGACAAAAATGCTTGGTATTTTGGCGCCGGTTTTGATTGGAATTTAACCAGGAATGCTTGGGGCTTGGCATCTAAAACAAATGTCCTGGCAGAACTGATGTTCGAATACAAACAATTCTCGTCGCATGTACAAGGCAATGCACTGGCCAATATACCGAGTCAATTAGTGGGTGGCATACAAAATCCGCACAGTGTCACGGTCAGTCAACTATCCATCTACGCGTCGCCAAAAATAAAATTTATGGAAGGCTCTCGATTGAGACCTTGGATCATTCCTGCCGGTTTCGGTATGCACATCATTAGCCCTCCCGGAGAGTCAGCCTCATTCTTTATTCCAGGCGTCGTGTTTGGTGGAGGAGTGGATTATCGAATATGGAAAGATTTCTATGCCGGTGTTGATGCGCGCTATCACATTACAGGGGGAAAGAAAGACGGCATTGACGTCGATGGCTTGACAGCTGGGGGGTACATGGGTATTGGTTTCTAGTTTTAATCTATGGAGGATGCACGAGGCGCGTCCTCCATCCAAGATTTATTTGGTTAGATCAAAGTAATGTTCTTATTCATTCGTTCTTGCCTGGCATCAACTGTGAATTCGCATTATTCAATATTCTGAACCTGTTCCCGCATCTGTTCGATAATTACCTTCAATTCCATCGAAATCCGGGATATTTCCAGATCCACCGATTTTGAGCCGATGGTATTGGCTTCGCGGTGCAATTCCTGCATCATGAAATCGAGCCGTTTGCCAACGGAGCCGCCTTTATTCAGGATACGTTCCACTTCATCCAGATGCGCTTGCAGGCGGGAGAGTTCTTCATCCACATCAATTTTTCCGGCAAATAGGGAGATTTCCTGGTGGATGCGGTCATCCTCCTGAGTGCCGAGAATTTCTTCCAAGCGGGTGCGCAGTTTTTCTTCAAATGCGGCAATCAGTGTGGGAATACGCGGAGATGCGGCGATCAGGAGCTGGCGGATTTGGTTAAGGCGTTCCAGTAAAATAGCTTTAAGCTTGTTGCCTTCGCGTATCCGGGCGGCTTTTAAGTCTTCCAGCGCGCTTTGTAGTAACGTCATGCCCATTTCGCCGGATTCCTCCACGCGGGAATGGTCGTTTCCCAGCATGCCTGGCCATTTCAAGATCTCCGCTATCGTTAACGATGGCGCGGCAGGGTGGTGTGTTTTGATCGTACGTTGCAATAGCAAAAGCTTTTCTAATAATGCGCTATCCAGTTGCTGATCATTTTCAGTTTGCGTGGAAGGGGAAAAATTCAGGCGGCATTCGACTTTGCCGCGGCTGAGTTGGGCAGCCAGCAGTTCCCGCATCGCCGGTTCTTGTTTGCGAAAGTCGTCCGGCAAACGGAACTGGACATCCAGATACCGGTTATTGACAGAGCGTATTTCCAGACTGAAAGATCCAATGGGTGTTTCCTGGGTTGCGATGGCGTAGCCAGTCATGCTGAAAATCATGATAGAAAAACTTCCTACTTCAAGAGTGGTGATGGAATGGATATTCCGAAAAAACTATCGTTACAAACTGCTGGGGCCGGTTTCTGGTCGAGTAAGCCGGTTGCCGTAAAAGGCATGGCTTTGTTATCCGGATCAAACAGGACTTGGCTGGCATCGATGTATTTGAAATCACCGGGAGCATTGAGCCGCCAAAGATTGGGAATCCCGGTATACGGTTGATGCAGGCAATATGCTTGCGTGTCGCCGTGAATCACCAGAATCGGTTTTTTGAATTGTATTGCGTTGCTTTTGATCAAATCACGCAGCATCCGGTAGCCATCGCATTCAGTCCGATTCTCGGTCGAGCAGGCAGGCTTGTCATGATCGAAGTCAAATAGATCCGCCTGGAAAGCAATCACCACCGCTTGTGCGGATTCTGCCGCTTCAAATAATTGCTGTAACCATTTCTCATTGGATTGGTCACGATAATCGGCTGCATTCAATGCCTCTTCGATGTTGCTGCGAAGAATTTCATTTCTGCCATTATTGGTGCCGGGAATATGCAGTGTCGCGAAAACGACTGGGCCAATTTTCCACAGGGCGTTTTCAATAAAACCTTCCTGCCGGATAAGGCCTGGAATATCTCTCGCTAATTGATACTGATCCTGGTGAAAGAAAATCTGACGTAAAGTGTCGAGCCGCTCCAATTCGTCGTAGCGCGCCGACATGTTGAACCGGTCACAATCCGTCCAATCGTTATCGCCGGGGGTATAAACTGTTTTATGCGGATTGAGATGTGCGATTTGCCGGTAATTGTCTGTATACAATTCATCGGTGCAGCTTAACCGGCCTCTCTTAAAATCTCCCAGGTGGATTAGTACCGGGGGATTGAGTGCTTTAATGGCTTTGGCGATTTCGCCATCGGGATGTTCCAGCAGAGCAGATTCCGTATCGGTGTAGGGCATGTCGCCGATGACAACAAACCGGGTTGATTTTTCAGCAGTGGAATGAGTTACATCACCGGCCAGTGCCGAGGAAGTTAGAAGGATCAGTAATATAAAAAGCCGTGTCCATTTCACCATGTTTTGTCATTATCCATTCATATGGCTCTGAAAAACCAAACCGGCATGTTCGCGTAATTTATGAAAACGAATGGCAGGCCAGTTATCTTGCGCAACGCTTAATTCCGCACCGAAAGATGCCAGAAAGGTCGGTGCATCCACCGCATCGTAGGCGATACGATGTGAATTCGCTTCAATAAACCGCTGCAATTCGCGTGGATCATCGCAGGTAACCCAGCGGGCTAACTGATATTTGGCCGATGCAATACGAGCAGCCACGCCGTATTCATGTTGCAGGCGGTGTGTCACCACTTCAAACTGCAATGTACCGACAGCACCGAGTAACAACATATTGCCCAAGAGCGGCCGGAATACTTGAATAGCGCCTTCTTCACCCAATTGGGCCAGGCCTAATTTCAGTTGTTTGCTGCGCAGCGGATCGGCAATTTCCACGGTGCGAAAAATTTCCGGTGCAAAAAAAGGCAATCCGGTAAATTGTAAAATTTCGCCTTCGGTTAAGGTATCGCCCAATTGCAGCGTGCCGTGATTGGGTATGCCGATGATGTCGCCGGGATACGCTTCTTCAAGAATATCGCGGCGCTGGGATAAAAAGGATACCACCGTACTGGTGCGGATATCTTTGCCGCTGCGTGCGACTTTTAAGTTCATGCCGCGTTTGAAATGTCCGGAACAAACCCGCACGAATGCAATGCGGTCGCGGTGCGCCAGATTCATATTGGCTTGAATCTTGAACACCATACCGGAGAATTTCTTTTCATCCGGTAGCACCTCACGCTGAATGGCATTACGAGATTCTGGCGGCGGTGCCAGATCGACCAGAGCATCGAGAATTTCCCGGACACCAAAGTTATTAATCGCGGAACCGAAGAAAACCGGCGTTTGTTTGCCGGCAAGGAATTCTTTGTGATCGAAAGCCGGTGAGGCGCCTTTGATTAAATCCATGGCTTGCAATGCGGTGGACAGATCGGTGCCAAAGCGTTCATGCATTTTCGGGTCATCAAAATTCGTGATCACTTCCTCTTCATTGCCGATCCGATCCGCTCCGGGCTGGAATAAACGCATACAATTGTTTTGCAGGTCGCATACCCCGCGGAAGTTGCGCCCCATGCCGACCGGCCAGGTAAAAGGTATCGTAGACATCCCGAGTGTGCGTTCAATTTCGTCAATCAGATCGAGCGGTTCGCGGACTTCCCGATCCATTTTATTTACAAAAGTAACAATCGGCGTGTTGCGTGCGCGGCAAACTTCCAGCAAGCGCAAGGTTTGTGCTTCCACGCCATTGGCGGCATCGATCACCATCAGCGCGGCATCCACTGCGGTGAGTACGCGATAGGTATCTTCCGAGAAATCCTGGTGGCCGGGCGTATCCAGCAGATTGATGACGCAATCGCGATATTCCATTTGCATGACCGAGCTGGCGACCGAAATGCCGCGTTGCTTTTCAATTTCCATCCAATCCGAAGTCGCATGCCGGCTGGCTTTGCGTGCTTTAACGCTACCGGCAATATGAATAGCTCCGGCGTACATCAGGAGTTTCTCGGTCAGCGTGGTTTTGCCCGCATCCGGGTGTGAAATAATGGCGAAAGTGCGGCGGCGCGCCACTTCATTATTAATGCTCATAATTTTCAGAACCTTGTTCCTGTGGATAAAGAAAACAATGGGCAGTGTGCGTTGTACTGAATGCACTGACGGGCGGGTAGGATTCTCGGCAAATGGGCATAGCTTTAGGGCAACGTGGATGAAAATGACAACCGGCAGGCGGTGAAGCTGGTGATGGTAAATCGCCTTTTAAATGGATAATTTGCCGGTCAGGATCGGATTGGATCTGCGGTACAGACGACAGCAGTGCCTGAGTGTAAGGGTGCTTGGGGCAGCCGATTACCTCATCAATGTGCCCATGTTCAACGATCCTTCCCAGATACATCACAGCAACCTCATCAGCCAAATATTCTACGACAGCGATATTGTGGGTAATAAACAAAAATGCAAGTCCTAAGTTATTCTGCAGCGATTTGAGCAAGTTTAAAATTTGCGCCTGAACGGATACGTCCAGAGCGCTGGTCGGCTCATCACAAATTAACAGTTTGGGGTTAACAGCCAAAGCGCGGGCAATCGCGATACGTTGCCGCTGACCACCGGAAAATTCATGTGGAAATCGCCATTTTACATCAGCGGGCAATCCAACGCGCTGCAATAACGCATCAATTTCTTTTTCTCTGGAAGGAGCGGGTGATTGGTTATTGGCGTCCGTGTGATTAATTTTTCCGACATGCAACGCATTCATACCTTCTTGCAGTATTTCAGTAATTCGCATGCGCGGATTCAGCGAAGAATAGGGGTCTTGAAAAATGATTTGAAACTGCGAACGAATTTGCCGCAATTGGCTTCTGCCTAGCACGACCAATTCCTGATCGTTGAAGCGTACGCTACCGGCAGTGGGTTGAATCAATTGCAAAATGCTTTTGCCGATCGTTGTTTTACCGCAGCCGGATTCACCAACGAGCGCCAAAGTTTTACCGGCAGCAATTTTCAGCGACACCCCGTCGACTGCTTTGACATGACCGGCCACGCGTTTGAATAGTCCTTTGCGGATCGGGAAATGTACTTTGAGACCGGTTACCTGTAATAAGAGAGAGGTTGTTGACGCGGGTGCTGTTTGTGCGATGTTTGCAGCATTCCGGGTTGAGCTGTCAATCATCGGGTTGCTGGAAACATGCACGGAATCTTTGTTATATAAATGACAGCGAACCTGATGCTGACCGGAGACCGGATGCCACTCTGGGATGGTGTCATGACACAGCGCCAGCGCTTGATTGCAGCGGTCGACGAAACGGCAACCTGCAAACTGTTGCGATAAGGGCGGCACATTGCCATTGATGACGGCTAATGCTTGATCGCGTTTTTGTTTTCCGGGCAAGGAGGCAAATAATTGCTGTGAATACGGGTGAGCGGGCTGATTAAAGAAATCATCCCGGGTTGCTAGCTCGACGATTTCTCCCGCATACATGACCGCGACGCGCTGCGCCATTTCGGCCACCACCCCCAAGTCATGGGTAATCAGCAAAATCGCCATGTTTTTGCGTTGCTGGATCTGCCGCATCAAATCCAGCACCTGTGCTTGTATGGTGACATCCAGCGCAGTCGTCGGTTCATCCGCAATGAGCAATTCAGGTTCTCCGGCAAGCGCCATCGCAATCATGGCGCGTTGTTTCATGCCGCCGGAAAACTGAAACGGGTATTCATGCATGCGGCGCGGCGCATCCGGTATGCCCACTTGTTCCAGCAATTCTTGAATGCGCAGTTGCGCGGCTTGCCGGGGCAGGTTGAGATGCTGCGTCAACACTTCATCAATTTGCTCGGCGATGGTCATAACCGGGTTCAGGCTCAGCATCGGTTCCTGAAAAATCATGCTGATGCGCTTTCCACGGATTTTGCGCATTTCGGTTTCGGGTAATTGCAGCACATCTGTGCCATCAATTTTGATCTGGCCGGCAACAGTTTCACCGGCATCGGGCAGCAAACGCATAATCGACAGTGCTGTCATCGATTTGCCGCATCCGGATTCACCCAATAAGGCAAAGGTTTCACCTTGTGAAATTTTCAGCGTTAACCCATCGACTGCACGCACGGGTGCCTTACCGGTGTGCAGCAGAGTCTGAAGATTTTCTATGTCCAGTAAGGTTTTCATGGATTCTGAGACGATCCTGACGGCGTGGTAGTTTCCGGGGTTTTATTGAGCGGAATGGCTGCTTGCTTTGCTGGACGATGAAAAAAACTGTTTCGTTGTTTCAATATCCGGGTGCGCGGATCAAGTGCGTTTTGTACCGCATCAGCAAAGAGATTGGCGCTCAGTACCAATGTGAACATGAAACCAAATGCCGCCATCAACGCCCACCAAACCATCGGTTCACGCGCCATTTCCAGACGCGCGGCGTTAATCATCGTGCCGAAGCTGATTGTGGAGGGATCAACGCCGACGCCGACATACGATAAAACAGCTTCGGCCAAAACCAGACCGCTAAAATCCATCACGGTTGCGATCAACACGATGTGCATGACATTCGGCAAAATATGGCGGCTGATGATGCGCCAATGCGAGACGCCAAATGCGTGGGCTGCCTGGATATATTCCAGCTCGCGCAATTTCATTGTTTCCCCGCGCAACAGACGGCATAAACCGGTCCAACTGGTAATCCCAAGAATGATGCACAGGAACAATAAACGCAGATCTGCCCGTGAGGCAATCGTTTCAAAAATTTCCGGATGCGTTTCGATATACACCTGCATCATCAACACGGCGGCTGCGATCAGTAAAACACTTGGAATAGAATTCAACGTGGTGTAAATATACTGGATAACATCATCGATCCAGCCGCTGAAATAACCCGCCATAATTCCGAGCAGCAACGCGAACGGCAGCATGATCAGCGTGGTTAAGGTACCGATAACCAATGCGACGCGAATACTTTTGAGTGATTGATACAAAATATCCTGCCCAACCTTGTCTGTGCCCAAAACATGATAATGCGTTGCCAGTGTGGATACACAGCCGATTAGCATCAACAGGATTAGCAGTGTAATTAATATGGCATACCAGGGAATCTCGGTAGTGCGGCGCCAAACATCGGACAAGTTATGCAGGACGCTTTGCTGGTTACGGCGCGCCAAAAGCATGCACAAACACGCAACCACGATACCCCAAATCAATAAGCCATAGGCCAAGCCCGTTGCGCCACGCCATATAATATCGCCGATGTGTTCTGTTTCCGGGTTTTGCAGGTGCGCACCACCATATTCAAGTCGTGCGAAGGCGCGCACTTGCTTGCCATCCGGAAGCTCAATCGTTTCTTTTGCGTAGAGATGCGATGCCAGCGGCGCCGAATAAGTTTTTTCGACATGGGTGCGCAGCGGCGTCACCACAATATCCAGCAGACTCAATACCTCAACACTGTAGATCTTTTCCCCGTCATTAGTTTTATGCTCAAGGATCGGGCGAAAATGCACAGTGTCCAATAAGCCAATCACCAAGAAGAAAATCAAAATGGTGAGAGCAGACATCCCGCTGGCGCTGTGCCCGACACGCTTCCAGGGCGTCAGCAGGTGCTCGTGATGACGGACATACCCAATAAAAATAAGTACGATAGCGACAAATAAATAGATGAGCGCATCTGTCCACAGAATAATCGGGCTAAAGGGCATGGTCGGGAAAATAGACGCTGTGTCAGTGAAGTCGCATTAATTACAATTGATTACTTATATCATAAATGAATGCTGTGATTTTTTGAAAGTTTATCGTTATGGGCGAGCGAGTGAGTGCATAAAAAGCTGAGGTGACGGATAGGCAATCAATTCACGCAACTGTGCGATCCGATTTGATCTGATGCAATTTATAGAGTCGGCCATTAAACAGTTCTATATTTCATAGCAAATAAGACCGGAATACAGAGATTCTAATAAATCTTTTTAATGGCCGCATCAATAGTATCGAGTGCGCAAAAATATTAGGGAAACGCTGAATAACTCATCGCGCAGTAGAGATCAAGCCGAGTGATTATGTAATATTGCGATAATTTGCCCAATTTTGACCTGAATCGCATCATTTTTTGCATTATTACCCTCATTTCTTGTTTTCAAGGCGCAACTAGGCTGCCTGTTCTGCATAGCCACCGGCGAGCCAACAGCAAATTGGCAAGCCCGAACAGCGAGAACATCTGAGCGGTATTTTTGACCAATCCCTTGTAGC